>JAGAUD010000018.1 GCA_017620975.1 Lachnospiraceae bacterium
CATATTTCAATCCACTCTCCCAGCGAAGGGAGAGACGTTTTCCCTTAACACCAGGCTGACCGTATCCGGAATTTCAATCCACTCTCCCAGCGAAGGGAGAGACGGTTGTTGTCATAATTTCCACCGATAACCTTTGGATTTCAATCCACTCTCCCAGCGAAGGGAGAGACTGCATCATCGGCTGAGATATAAACAAAACAGCATATTTCAATCCACTCTCCCAGCGAAGGGAGAGACGAGTGTTTTTATGATGAAAAAGCTAAATGCTATATTTCAATCCACTCTCCCAGCGAAGGGAGAGACTTTTGCCTTCAGTGTGATGATATAGGCAAAGATATTTCAATCCACTCTCCCAGCGAAGGGAGAGACGAGACAGCAGCACTTAAAAATACACTTAAAGGTCTATTTCAATCCACTCTCCCAGCGAAGGGAGAGACACTGACTAGAGCTTTCTTTGCCTTGCCGCCATAGGAATTTCAATCCACTCTCCCAGCGAAGGGAGAGACAGATTTGCGACGTCGCAAGCTGGCAGGCAATTGCTATTTCAATCCACTCTCCCAGCGAAGGGAGAGACAAATGATATCTTATTGTTATGGAGGTGATAACGTATTTCAATCCACTCTCCCAGCGAAGGGAGAGACTGCAAAAGTAGCCAATATTCATCTACTACTTTTGTAACTTTTAACCAAATAATCGTTCTCATTATCTCTAATGCAAACGCTTATTTTATCTTTTAACAACATTACAAATATCCAAGTACATAAAAACATATTTAGCAGGTGCGAACCTACTAAGGATTATATGTCCACTACAACTTCGCACCATCAAATCATCAGAACTCCCTCTGGTTCATATGTCGCTTTTGCCCCAAAGTGTTCCACTTTCGTCTGATATTTATTTCCCAAATAATAAAATCTCAGACTATCTTTATTTTCATCCATAATACTGCATAGCTCATGCTTTAACATTGTACATTGGGCAGCATCAACCAAACATTCAAATACAGAATTTTGTACACGTTGGCCATAATTGACACATTTCTTTGCAATTTGCCTCAAACGTCTTCTTCCTGTTGCATCCTCTGTGTTGACATCATATGTAATTAATACCAGCATTGCTAACCTCACTTCCACAGAAAAGGGGGATACTCATCCAGATCACTGCGTAAATATCTTGCCAGGAGCAAAGCTTGTATGTATGGAACCAATCCCCATGGAACTTTTTCTTCTAAGTAGGGATGGGTAATTACTTCCTGCTTCTTTTCCTGCCAGCTTTTCAAAAATTTCTTTCTGGCTTCATCCGTCATTCGTATTGCTCCGCTTTCTGATGTCTCAAAATCTCCGGAAGCAACCACACGGTTATTCACCATTGTCAGCACAAAACGATCTGCCATACACGCCCGTAATTCTTCCATGAGATCCAATGCCAGAGATGTTCTTCCCGGCCTATCTCTATGCAAAAAGCCAACATAAGCGTCCAATCCAACACTTTCCAATGCAGAAGCGCAATCATTCCCCAAAAGACTATAAGCAAATGACAACATAGCGTTAATCTTATCAAGCGGCGGACGCCTGTTACGCTCTTTGAAAAAGAATTCTTCTTTATCACGCAGAATCATATCATCAAAGACACCGAAATACGCAGTAGCCCCCACGCCTTCCAAACCACGTAAGCTATCAAGAGATTGCTCTTTCAAAACATCTGCCATAAGTTTCTTAATTGTCTCAGATGCCCGGATAAATTTTTCTTCATCTATCCGCATTTTGTGATCTCTTTTAGTTCTTTCAATACTCCATCTGCAATTGTATAACTTTCCAAAAATCATATTCCTTGCTATCTTACAGCTTTCCGTTGTGTCATCAGCTATACGATATTGCTTTCTTCTTAACAGAACATTACCATTACTTATTCCGATATTTCTCGCCAGAAATTTCCCTCTGGGGGTACAGAAAACCAGATTAATCTCCTTTGATGCACAAGCTCCCATTAATGCCGGTGAAGCTCCGGCATATGAGAAAGAGAATATGGCACTAAGATTATGTAACGGGAATCGCCCTATCTCCTGCTTGCCACGATTTACAACTACATTCTCTCCGTCCAGACTTAAATAAGCATCCTCCGATGTTACAAATAAGGTATTCAGTAAATGCCTCATGAATCTTCCTCCATTTTCTTCTGAAGGTAAGTTTTTACAGATTTTTCCTTTGTCAGCTTGGGTAAACAAATTTCTTTCAGCGAGCAAGCATTACACGCCTTTCCCATTTTTACTTTGGGGGTATATCCTTTTTTGTAATAATCATGCATTTCTTTCAAATAATTTATTACCTCTTGACGAAGTTCTTCCGTAAATTGTATATTGTCGCGTCTTCTTATTTCTCCGTAAAACAAGGCACCTTCCTCAATTTCACAGCAAAGCATTTCTTCAAGACACATAGCCTGAGCGCATAGCTGAAGCGTATTTCCTTCACCTGTTTTAGGTGTTCCCCGCTTATACTCCACAGGATATGGCTGCCACAAGCCTTCGTATCCATGAAGCGAAGTACCTTTATCTGACCTATGAAATTCTAAGACATCGCATTCACCGGATATTCCCAGCTTAGCGGAGAAAACCTTTATACCTCTGGTAATAATCAATTCTCCCCGCTTTTCTCTTAAATCAGGATTATGGGCTTTCTCATGAAGAAAAGCTCCATCAACTGTTCTGCTATTCTCTGCCCATTGCTGCTCAACATGAATCAGAGCCCATTGTCTTCGGCAAAATGCAAAATGCTCAAGACCTGATATCATAAGATAGTCTTCTTCCTGATACATGTTTACATCCTCACACAGGTAACACCATCCGGGATCTCGTCCACCAAAATATCATAATCCGAATACCCTCTGGGGATATCTACTCCTCCTTTCTTATTCACTTTTACTGCTTCAAACAGTTTATAAGCAGGAGCATTTCCCAACTCACTGTCATGGCGGAATACTATCAGTTCTCTTACCGCCATTTTACCTCTTGCAGCAGAATGATCATGCTCAAACATGTTCAAGATTGCTTCCCAGAGCAGATTCAAATCCTCTTCTGAAAATCCTGTTACCTTTCGAGCCAAATTAGCAGAAACATAACCTTCACATCTGTAAAGTCCATAGGGAACAATGTATTTTCTCCCCATTTCTGTTCCCTTTCGTTCTGCGTCCTCCTCTGTGGTAATAGCCACACGGGTAATGGTAACCTCCTGAGGTACTACAGGATCCACACTTCTAGCAAATCCAAGCTGCACTGGCCCTCGTACCTGCCCACAGTTAAGCGCAGCTTTTACAAATGTTGTCATAACAGCACCAAATGCTCTGATATCAAAGAAATTGAAGCACATCCAATCACGTATTTTACGATCAATATCCGGATCCGACTTCTTTTTGTCCTTAATAGTCTTGTCAGTTACATCAAGCGCCGCATAGGCTTTTGCGTCACTACGGTTCAGAGGAACGCCATCCTTTATGTAAATGCAATATCCTGTCGCATCTTCTTTTACAGTTTCTACATAATTTCTGATTTTTCGCTTCAGACATACATCTGTCACGATTCCATGTCCGGTCTCAGGATCAATTCTGGGCATATTTCCCGCATCGGGATCTCCATTCGGATTGCCATTTTCCACATCAAATAGTACCACAAATTCATAACGATTCTTAATAGGTTCCATACTTATTCTTCCTCCTTCTTTTTACTTTCGAAACGAGCTGTCGTCTGATGATAATATCCAAGCTGGAAAGACCCCTGTCCGGGCAAACTCAGTCTTGCAGGATACTCTTCCCCAATCTTTCCAAGGATTTCCCCCAATTGCTTATCAAGTGTCACCTGCAATCCGCCATTTATTTTCTTTAAATGTTTCTGTGCAAGATTAACCAATACCGGGAATACTACCGCCGGCGTTGCCGATGCTGAATTAAAATATTTATCCTTAATCGTACAGTTAATACCGGGATTGGCTGCTGACTGAATTGCTTCCAATGTAGAAAACAATCTTCCTAACTGATACGGTATATTCGTACTTTCTTTGTTTAATGACACTTTCAAAACCTCCTCTGGTACATCTGGATTAGTATTTTTCATATAATACGCTTTTATAATGGCAGCTCGCCCTCTGGTCACTTTATGTTCTGCCCGAATACGAAGAACCACTCCGTTCAGCAATGTAGCAGGATAGCGACCGCCCGTAAGAACTGCTCTCAAAACTTCTCCGGCAAGCTCCGGCGCAGGAGATTTATCCCGGGCATTCTGATTTACTGTCTCACTTAAAATTTTCCACAACGGCAGATTATCAAATGGATCATTAGCCGGTTTCTGTATCCTTAATCTTTCATAATGCTCATTTACGTTACGAAGTACATTACCAAATGAGTTTTGCAGGAAAAAGCGTACTGATAATCTGGCTGCGTTTGGTGAAATTCCCAGAATATAAAATGGTTTCTCAGGATCTAATTTACATCCATCGACCTCCACACGATTTCCTTTCAACAGATTGCCCACCATGTCGGTCAGCTCTTTTTCAGAATAAGGGGAATCCGCTCCAAACATAAAGAATCCCATCAATCCCGGATACTCTCCTTCGCCTCCATCAGCCCAGCAAAGCACTGTCGTATCACCAATTCGATAGGAATGTCCTCTCTCCGAAATCAGATAATTTAACGCAGCCCCATACGCAAATGCTGCATATTCGCTTGTCGATGCATTAAATCCCTGTTCCTGTACGTAAGAGCAAAAGGAAGGTGCATTAAAAGACACTAATGACGCCCCACTGGATTGTGCCCCGGGAATTCCTTTGATTGAAGGATGCAGAACTGCTACAGGACCTGTCTCTCCTGTTATCAGGCAAACCCCTTCTGCTTTTCCATCCGTCCCCTGATAATACTTTGTCCAGGCTTCCCGAATCAGAGCATTCTCATGAAGATAACCGTCTTTAAATCGAAAAACAAGATTGGATGAGGCAATAATGTCTTCATAATCTTCTGCAAGAGCAGGATGGTCTTTTGCAGAATCCGGGTTCCACCTATCAAAGAAGCGCAATAAAGCTTTTGTCTCGGGAATATCAATATCCGTCAATAACCTTTTATGCAACTCTTTACATGCTTCAAAGCAACTCTTTGCGCGTTCTGCATTTCCTTTACCGTCAATCCCCAATATGTATGCCGAATTATCCCAAAGAAAATTAGGCGCAACACCGCAACTTCTTTTTACAGCCGCCGGAAGTTTCATACTTTGAGGTACCGGTGCCTTCTTTTTTTCATTTGCTGATTCTTCCTTTACTGAAATGGCCTGAAGTAAATTGCCCTCTTCATCGATACACAGCGCATAAGAAATTTTCGCAGGTCCCCATCCGTATTCTGCAATTTTTCCTTTTGCAGCCATATCCCGATAATATTTTACAAGTGCCTGTAAAATCATCCCTTCACCTCCTGACTATCCAGTGAAGGAATCTCTATCATTCCATCTTTCATAATTGCCTGGAAAAATAAAGGCTTAATGTTCTCAGGCTCAGAATAATCCATGTCATAAAGCATGTAACCCAGATCTTTCTCACCTTTCAATTCCAACGGACATGGCGGCATATTTTCACATAATGAAAAATTTACCGGAAACTCCCTACACCCAAAATAAGGTTGATGATAGAACTGCCCCTTACTGATTCTGCGCTTCAGAATATCTTGAAATTTACCGGGATTATCACTTTCTGCAGCCTTTTCTGTCATGTCAAAATGGGCTTCGATTACATAATGAACATTCTTAAGGATCATGGACGCCCTCTGTTGAATGTCCTCCGAAGTTGCTATCCAGAGTTCACCTCTTCCTTTCTCCATAGCAACCTTAGCTGCCCTGGCATTCACAACCGATTTCACTTCATTACGCCTGATGTTCGTGAACCGGATCGGTGACCGAACATATATCCGATCAATGCGATACACCAGTCCGGGATGCCAGTAAACTGCTTCCAGAATACCTCGTGCAGCTGATGGCGTCATTACATCATAAGACACCCTTTCCGTCTTCATTTCAGGTCTGGTGAATAATGCATAATCTCCCCAGACTTCCAAACGAATTGACATCGAAACATTCCCCCTTTCTTGTTGACTTAAATCTTTTCTTTTTTCAAACAAACAATGCTTTCCCGAAATCTGCCTCTAAAGATAATCCTGTTTCTTCCGAATATAAATTCTCATTTACCAAAATCACAACAGCATCATCCAGGATTTCAATATCCCCAGCGTCACGCAAAGCATCATAATGCTGGCTATAAACAGAGACTCCATATTGTGCAAGTTCTCTGAAAAGCTCCCTTGATCTCTCTCCACTGCGGAGACGTGAAATCAATGATTTATTCTCTTCTCTTGGAATATAAATCGTCTTCACATCATTCTCAATCAGCTTAAAATCTTCTGCAATACTTTTAAAGGGAAAACTCCCGCTTTCCATTCTCTTTAAAATCTGCTTCTTATCCTGTGCATCTTCGCCTTTCAAATCCAGCAATTCCGCAAAATATTCGTGAATCGCCTCCTCCGATGCAATATCTTCCTGATGCATCAGAACACTGCGGGCTGCCCCGATTGGTATTGCAAATAACTGGGGGGGCTTATTTTCCGTCCGGAAAATGGTGACAACACTTTCCGCACCCGACCGTTTGCCTTCTCGATTACACCTGCCTGCAGCCTGCAATATAGAATCCAAGCCTGCTTCTTCTCGAAAAACTGCCGGGAAATCCACATCCACTCCTGCTTCTATCAACGAGGTCGATACCACCCTGCAAACGCCTCCTGCTGCTAATCTTTTTCGTATTTCTGCCAATATCTCCCTGCGGTGTTCCGGGTACATCAATGTTGACAAATGAAATGTTCCTTCCCCCTCCAACATCTGAAATATTTGATTCGCATTTTTACGGCTATTTACAATACAAAGTACCTGCGGATGCTCATTAAGCGCTTTCCCTAACTCCTCCCAGGTAAGTTTTCCGGACTTACGAAATGTTACACGCCGAAAAACATCGTTCTTTCTGAATTGTTCCGGGCATAACTCAATTGCAGGATGATCAGGCAGATATCTTTTGAAAATATCTTCTAACGCCGGCTGCGTAGCAGTACAAAGCACCGCCGAAGCGTTATACTTTTTAACCAGTTGCGAGATTCCATGAACACAAGGTTTCAGATAAGGAACCGGCAGCATTTGTGCCTCATCAAAAACAATGACACTATCCGCAATATTATGGAGCTTTCTGCATTTGGATGGTTTATTACTGTATAAACTTTCAAAAAACTGCACGGCTGTCGTAACGATGACCGGCATGTCCCAATTTTCAGTTGCTCTGATTTTCCGGATCGTTTCTTCCGATACACCACCTTCATCCTCATAGATTACACCACTGTGATGTTCTAACACAATCTCAGCCCCGAAAATTTTTCTGAATACATCAGCAGTCTGTTCAATAATGGACGTATAAGGTATCACATAGATAATTCTCTTTTTCCTATATTTTCTGGCATGACGGACTGCAAATGCCAGCGAGGCAACTGTTTTTCCACCCCCGGTAGGTACCGTTAGACTAAACAAGCCGGGGCTCTCCTTTTCGCCCTTCGTGATGCATGCCTCTAAAATTCCACAGCGCAGCCTGTTCAACTCATTTCGAGGTGGAAACCATCCTGATATATATTCCTGTAATTTCCTATCCAATTCCTCCATATCTGCCGGATTAGACCATCCGCTTTTATTTACACCGCTGGCTTTCTCAATTTTCTCACCCATAAAGCGCTCAGTATCTAAATAATCCGCATCGACAAGACAGGAAAAAAGCATCCTGATGAAAAAGCAATCTGCCGGCAAATCTTTTCTAATCAATCGTTGCAAGGGTACTTTGGGCAATTCCAGTTCATCTTTATACGCAATATAATCTTCAATTTCTCCGGATTGCGCTTTTGCCAGTCTCCCCATTAATGTGCCTTGTTCACCTCTGTCTCCTCTTCCCCCTCCGTCAGGTATGCCGCCATGATGCCCTGCAATACAGAATGAAGCCGGGAATTGCTGCAGCTTCATCGCCTCAAATGCACCGGCAGATGAATGATCTACTTTTGGTCCCCCATTCAACCTTCTTTGAAATCCGGGTGTGTATTTGCCGATATCGTGTGCCAATCCCAATAAATGACCCATTTGCGCTTCTCCAAAAACCCCCGCAAATTCAGACGCCAATCTTGCCGTGCCTTCCAGATGTTCCAGAACAGTCTGTTTTCTTCCGTCCTCTGAAATATGTGCGAAAAATAAATCCTTCATTTTTATCCTCTCATAAACCGTAGCAGTTTTATTAGTAAAACACTCCTCATATATTTATGAGATAAAAGTTAATTAGGTTACACAAAAATAGCAAAATCAAAACAAAGGTGATATTTCCGCACTCATTTTCACTACAAGTGACGTAATACCACCTTTTCTTTTTACTTATTTTCTGCTCTTAATCAACGCTTCCACTTCCTCCACCGAAGGCATCACTCTCAGTGCACCCTTCCTGGTAGTAATAATAGAAGCTGCCGCATTGGCAAATGTCAGCATTTCTTTCAATTTCTCTTCATTCAGGTAATCCAAACCATATTTCAGCACATAATGGATGCAGCTTCCGCCAAAGGTATCGCCTGCGCCGGTAGTCTCAATCGTATTCTCCTGCAGGAAGGGGGCCACCTCCACTCTGAGGTCCTTATAATAAGCGCGGCTTCCGTCTCTTCCCATGGAAAGCAAAATCAGAGGTATGTTATACTGCTCTCTAAGCTTCTTGATACCAGCATCATAATCCTCTTCCCCGGTGAACCACTGAATTTCATTATCGGAAATTTTCAGCACATCGCACCGGCTAAGACCATAAGCCACCTGCTCCTTTGCATCATCCAGAGATTTCCACAGAGGAGGACGCAGGTTGGGGTCAAAGGAAACGATAGCGCCGCTTTCCTTGGCAATGGCAATGGCTTTCTTCGTAGCTTCTCTTACTTCATCATGCGTCATAGACAGTGTGCCAAAGTGGAACACTGCAGTATTTTTCAAAATCTCTTCTTTCAACTCATCAGCTTTCAGCATCATGTCTGCACCGGGATTGCGGTAGAAAGAGAAATCTCTGTCGCCGCCTGCAAGAGTCTGCACAAATGCCAGCGTGGTCCTTACATCCTCATCCATAATCAGGTTGCTGGTGTCAATACCCACCTCATCCAGTACGCCTTTCAGCTTATTTCCGAAGATATCCTGTCCTACTTTGCCGATAAATGCGGTTTTATGGCCGGCCTTGTTCAACATAGCCAGCACATTACAGGGTGCTCCGCCGGGATTGGCTTCAAAAAGAGTGTTGCCCTGGCTGCTGAGACCGTTGTCTGTAAAATCAATCAGTAATTCTCCCAGAGCTGTTACATCGTACTTCTTTGTCATTCTTATCTTCCTCCTGCCTCTAGCCCGATGCTGCTTTCTTTGCATTCAAGCTTCTTGGAGATAAGTATACATCATATTGTAAGATTTTGCATTAACTTTATAAAAAATCTTTCTACCTATTTACATAAAAACATTCTTGCTGTATAATGATAAAAAAGAGGCGATTTCACTAAGCGTTTTGGACGTATGCGAGAAGGGATTCCCCACTTGGCGTAGTGACATGCTTCTCTTTTTTTATTTTGCGCGTATACATTGTCTGTACAGATAAATCTTTATGCTTATTTGAAACATAAGTCACCACATATTCTAAATCATCTATGATCTTTGAGAATATGAGAACATCTTTATTTTCATACTTTCTATCCGATAAAATGATTGTATCTGCTTCCATCACTATTTTAGGAATCAATAATAATTTTTCTTTTGTAACCGGAACCTGCCCCCTAAGTTGTTCTCCTAATTCTGTTCCATGTGATTTTAGTATTTTAATGATCTCAGAAGCCCTGATTGTTAGATTGAACCCTTGGACATTAATACCAGTCTTATTTTCAATAACTTTCGCATAGCTTACCGGAATCTTTCCGAAATATATCTTCTTACTATTGTTTCCATTGGCAATAACACCATCGACAAAGTTAGTAAATTGCAGTTCATCTATATATAACACAATCCTTTCAGATGCCTGCCAGTCTCTTATCTGTAATTCTGTATATGTATCTAACCCGTAAATCATTTTCTCCTCTCAATTATCTGCTTAAAAACAAACTCAACTGCTCATACACAAGCGAATATATCGCTCTTTCAGAACCTCGACTCTCCTGGCCGTGGTGCACACATTGGCGTGCTATAGCCGCGATAAATATTCATTCCGTTCTGAGCTGATAAAATGCCTTTCACCTGTACTTTATGCATCATTTCTTCACATTCCCAGGTCGTCCTTGGCCCGTTTAAGCCGTCTTGCAAACTGCTCATAGAAATCCTGCTCTGCCTCGTACGGTCTGATAAAGAAAAGATTCAGTATGTAAAGATTCAGGTTCTTCCGGAAGGTATCGTCTTCGTTTTCCCGCACTCTCTCCTCACAATCATTTAGAAAATAGTGCCAGCCTGTTATAAACGCCCTATTTTCCTTCAAATCCGGGATATCAATCCACTTGCTTACTTTTACCTTGGTACGATTGGTCTTTTCGCATTCCCTGTTCTGTAAAAAGTAGCGGAAGCTTCCGTTTTCATAGTATCTTCCAAGAGGAAACAGGCGGCAGATACCGGGACGGTAAGGATGGATGCTGCAGCGTCCTTCTTTATTTAAGAAAGAACACGCTTCTTCTGCTCCGGTCATCTTCAGATGCGGCAGAATTACTCCATCTACTACGCCCAGTTCCACATGGGCTTCCAGCAATTCCTGAAATGTCTTGTTAAGGGAGGTTGTCAACCGAAAAATATCTAATGGGTCCAAAATAATGGAATCCCCCATGCCCCGACAGCAGGATGAGCAGCCTTTACAGTCATTGCAGCCTGCTTTTACCATATCATTTTCATCATATAATTTTCCATCGGATATCTCATCCAGACTGATATTTCTCTTCATGTGATTTTTTACCTTTCTTTTGGCAATCCAAAATAAGCATCTACGCCGTCAGCTATTCCCTTTACAATCTTCTCCTGATAAGAAGCATCCTGCATCAGCTTGTCCTCTTCGGGATTACTCATGTAGCCCATTTCGATTATGGTAACCGGTATGGTACACCAGTTGATACCGCTCATAGTATCCGTCTCCCAGACACCGCGGTTCTTGGAACCCATCTCTGCTACCATATGCTCCAGTACTTCTTCTGAAAGACGCTTGCTTTCTTCATAAATATCAGCATTATAAGGACTTGCAGCAGTATTACAGATGGTCATAGTTCCCTGCGCCTTGCTGTTCTCTGAACCGTTGGCATGAATCCGCAGAAACACTTCCGCACCGGAGGTATTGGCAACCTCTGCACGTTCTTTGTTGCTGATATCAATATCGTGGGTATCACGAATCATAATGATTTCATAGCCCCTCTCTTCCAGTTCTGCTTTTAGCGCACGGGCGATGACCAGATTCAGTTCGTATTCATAGACTCCTGTAGATACGCCTCTCGTTCCGGAGGATACTTTGGCTTTCTGCTCTGAACTTCCCGGGCCGATAGGCTCTTTCTCCTTGTTGCCTTTCGCCTGATGACCGGCATCTATGGCTACGACGTGGCCGCTCACGGTTTCTTGTGAGGAAGTATCAGCCTGTGTCCGGACGCTTTCTTCCTGCTGTGAATCAGCGCTTGACTGAGTGGTTTCTTCTGCATCAACGGTGGTTTCGGTCATCTCTTCGGTTGTGCCCGGCACTAGGATCGTCTCTTCTTCGGTACGTTGTTCCTCAGTACCATTTTCCGTATCTTCCTTTGTAGGTACGATTTCCTGCACAATCGGCTGCGCTTCCACCAGCATTGCTGCCTCTGACTCCTTATCTGCCTGCTGTCCACATCCAGCCAGGATACTGAGCAACATTATCCACATAATACACGCTGCATATTTCTTTTTCCGCATCATATACTCCTCGTATCTATACAACTGTTACAGTTCATCTAAGCCCTAACTGCAACATCAAATTTAAGTTTCTCTGCTTCCAACTGCCGCATATTTCTCAACAGTATAACTCTACCACATTTTCTCCGGTAGCAGGTGTGTTGTATGCAGCAGTGGATATTGTTGGGAAAGCAATTCTGCAGCGCAGAAATCAAAAATGACCGATCAGATAACTTCCATCATCATCTTGATAAATTTCTCCGCTGCCACGCTTAATGTCCGCTGGTTCTCCATTACCAGGCAGATATTCCTGTCCGGGATCCCTTCTTTTACAGAAATCTCGACCGCCTGGCCCTTTTGGATCGCTTCTTCAGCAAAAGCATATGGCAGAAACCCGATTCCCAGATTATTGACAATCATAGGCATGATCAAATCAGTAGTAGCCACCTCGATATCCGGTTCATATACCAGCCCATATTCCCAGAATAATCGTCTGTAACATTCGAATGTCTTCGTATTTTGAGCAAGACTGATAAGAGGATACCGGATCAAATCTTTCAGGCACACACCTTTCTCCGCTAAATGTGCAAACTGGGAACCACCTGCCAGAATCACCTGATAAGGCTTTAGTATGATTTCCTGAAAATTCGTCCCGCCATCAACCGGCGTTGTCACTACTGCAAAATCAATCTGCCGATTCTTCAAAGCTGCCAATGCCTCCGGTGTGGTGAAATTAAAAATCTTCAGCCTGATGTCCGGATACTTCTGGTGAAATACGCCCAACTGTTTTAACAGATAACCGTGCAGCGCCGTTTCGCTGGTGCCGATGTACACTACACCTTTCTCCAATTTCAGCGTCTGCTCCAGTTCTTCCTCTCCCATCTGCAGTTGTTCAAAAGCTGCTGCTACATGAGCATACAGCTGCTGCCCCTCTGCCGTCAGGGTTATGCCCCGGTTGGATCTGACAATCAGCCGACACCCCAGCTCTGCTTCCAGCAGATTCATGACTCTGGTCACGTTGGGCTGGTTGCTCATAAGAGCTGCCGCTGCCTTTGTCATATTTTTATGTTTCGCCACATAGTAAAAGATTTTGTAATATTCCAGATTTGCAGCCATGTTTCTTTCCCCCCGGTGTTTTATTGAACTGTAACTTCATATTAATTTTATATGTCTGGTATGTCAACTATACATTTTCCTTTTTTAAATAAGAGCGTATAATAAATTACAGTTCACACAGCAATTTATCGTTAAACGGTATGAAAGCACCGAAAATTCCTTTACGAATAGTGCGCGTGTGAACAGTTAAGACAAAAGAAATGAGGAAATATCATGAACAAAGATTTAACCGTAGGCAAGCCTTCTACCGTGCTTTGGACGTTCTGCCTGCCCCTTTTTGGAAGTGTTATCTTCCAACAACTCTATAATATAGCCGACAGTCTTGTTGCCGGGAAATTCATCGGAGAGAACGCTCTGGCTGCCGTGGGCAACAGCTATGAAATCACTTTGATTTTCATTGCATTCGCATTTGGCTGCAATATCGGAAGCTCCGTCATCGTCTCACAGCTTTTCGGCGCAAAACAGTACAAAGAAATGAAGACTTCCGTGTATACCACTTTGATTGCCTGTGCAGTCCTCTGCGGTGCTCTGATGCTTCTGGGCTTTACGCTGTGCAGCCGGCTTCTCAAACTGATTCAGACACCCCAGGAATTGATGGCAGATTCGCTGCTGTATTTGAGAATTTACATAGGCGGACTTCCTTTCCTGTTCTTCTATAATGTAGCCACCGGTATCTTTTCCGCACTGGGAGATTCCAAAACACCTTTCCTGTTCCTGGCTTTCTCCTCTACAGCCAACATCGCTGTAGATATCCTCTTCGTTACTGCGTTTGACATGGGAGTGGCCGGTGTCGCCTGGGCAACTTTCCTCTGTCAGGGTATCAGCTGCATACTGGCTATCCGGGTCGTTCTGAAAAGATTGACCACAATTGAAGTAGAAGGACACGTACCTGTTTTCTCCTGGAATCTGCTTCGCAGAATTACTGTAATCGCAATTCCCAGTATTCTGCAGCAAAGCTTTATCTCTATCGGAAATATTATCCTTCAGGGCGTTATAAACGGCTTCGGTCCCAGTGTCATTGCCGGATATTCCGCTTCGGTCAAGCTGAACAACCTGGTCATCACTTCCTTTACCACACTGGGCAACGGTATTTCCAACTATACCGCTCAGAATCTGGGAGCCGGAAAGCTTCCCCGTATCAAAGAAGGATTCCGCGCCTGCCTGAAAATGGTATGGCTCATCTGCATACCGTTCTTCCTGCTGTATTTCTTTGCCGGCCATTACGCACTCATCCTATTTATGGAAGATACTACCGGCGATGCCATGAATACAGGTATTACCTTCCTTCGTATTCTGTCACCCTTCTACTTTGTCATCTGCGTAAAGCTGGCAGCTGACGGCGTGCTGCGGGGAGCCGGACTGATGAAACAGTTTATGATAGCTACCTTTACAGATCTGATCTTGCGTGTAGCAGTTGCTATAGCATTGGCACAGGTGCTGGGCTCTGTAGGTATCTGGATGGCATGGCCGATTGGCTGGGTTCTCGGAACGGGATTGTCTTTAATGTTTTACCGAAAAGGCCCATGGTATCAGAACAACTACTCCAGATAAAATCTTCCCTCCAGCGCAATAAACTGGTCAAGCAGCATCCTGCTGACTCGTGCCCCAAACACGGTCGCAGGATGTGCCGGATAATACATGGCATCTGAAAACTCCTTGTTCAGCATGACCAGAACATACGGGCCGTACGGCGTATAGATGATTCCACCGTCATTACGGCAGGCATCCATGCTTCCGCTCTTACTTGCCACCCGAATCAGGATATCATCCGTATTGTCACTGTCCATATAAAATGGCGGAAAATCTTTTGTAATCATACTATTATAATGCTGCTTTTTGAAAATTTCCAGCATCTTTTCATCAGCTTCCGGACTGATCAGTTCATGCTTTGCCAATTTCAGGAAAACACCGGCATAATCCCGTGGTGTTGTGGTTCCCAGCTTCTCATACTGATCAAAATGGATAGGATTGTGCAGCACCGTGTCTTTACAGCCCAGTTTCTGAATGCAGTCATTGATGGTATCCACACCCAGATAATCTATCATCATGTTGGTGGCAATGTTATCACTGACGATAATCATCAGGGTTGCCACATCCTTGACACGAAGCACTGCACCGGGCTCCAGAGCGCACAGCACACCACTGCCGTCTACCATATGAGACTCCTCATAGGTAAGATTGTCCTCCAGGCTGGCAAATCCTTTTTCCACCTCATCGAACAGACATGCCAAAATGAAAGTCTTAATGGTACTGGCTGTCTCGAATTTCTCATCTGCACCGATGGCTATCACATGTCCTTTCATATCATCAGCATAAATGCACATGTTTCCATCATAACTCTTCAGTTCCGCTTCAATTCTTTTCTCTAATGTAAGTCTTGCGTCCATTTTTCTCCTCATATCGCAAAAGCGGCCACGACGCACGTGACCGCCATATGCATTTATCCAAAAATACTTCCTACAGCATATAAACTCTTCACAAGATCCTCACGGTATACAGGACTCTCCGGGTTCAGACTGTTGATAACGACACCGCCGCTTCCCACTTTTCCGGTGGAATGAATAAAGTCTCCATTTCCCAGATACATAGCAATATGTCCCGGGAAGTACAGAAGATCTCCGGGCTTTGCATCTTCTCCGGAAATCTCATGCACCGGGAATCCTTCCACAATTTTCGCATCTCTCCAGGTCAGGATACCGTTCAGCAAATAACTCTGAGAGGTAAGTCCCGAACAGTCTATTCCTGCTGTACAGCGACCGCCCCAACGGTACTGTACACCCAGATAAAGCTTCGCTGTCTCTGTTACGCTGCGGCGAAACTGCGCTTCATCCACAATTGTACCCTGCACCGGTGTACCGGTGAATACACCTGCCTGAGAAAACTTCTTTTCCCACAGAAACTGATTTCTCATAAACCCTTTGGTACCGTCTGCCAAGCTAACCTTCGCCCATCCGGTTTCTTCGAAATCCCACTCTTCCACTTTGACAATAGCACCGCGAAAGAGATTTGCATAGCAGACTCCCTGTACTTTCGGCAGAGACAGCACATCTACACAGATGCCGCTTACCACATGGAGGCTGGAAGCTTCCCATTCATACGCCTCTGACTTATCCACAAGCAACAGATCTTCTTTAGGAAGATATCCACTATATCCGTAAAAGGTTTTCACGAAAAAGTATTCCTTTACTTCTTCCACCACTGCCACCAGCATACCATACAACAACTGATCGGAAATGGCAGACAGTGTCTTTCCGTCAGATTCCATGGTCAGTGATGCATACTCATAGATTGTAGCAATTGGTTTGATTACGATTCCATATTTCATGATTTCACCCATTCCTTGATTTCTTTTTCATTTGCGAGCACATAATGCTCCGGTGAAAACTCTACCCAGCTGGGCGGATTCGTTTTGTAATCGTGCATAGCAGGATCATAGACGAGCAGTTTTCTATCGCGCTCGTACCTGGGATCCGGCATGGGAATGGCTGACAGCAACGCTCTTGTGTAAGGATGAACCGGATTGGTCACCAGTTCTTCCGTTTCTGCCATTTCAACGATTTCACCCTTATGAATAACAGCAATCCTGTCTGTGATAAAGCGCATAACAGACAGATCGTGAGCTATAAACAGATAAGTAATTTGGTGCTTCTTCTGCATATTGGCCAACAGATTCAGTACCTGCGCACGGACAGATACATCCAGTGCAGAAATCGGTTCATCTGCAATAATGAATTCCGGATTCATGATCAGTGCCCTTGCAATACCGATACGCTGTCTCTGTCCACCGGAGAATTCATGAGGGAAACGACTGGAAAATTCCGGCAGCAGACCAACCTCTAAAAGTGCCTGATCTACTCTTTCTTTCCGTTCTGCTTCTGTCAGATTCTTTTCAAAATTCATTAAGCCTTCGCTGATGATATAGTCTACCTTGGCCCGTTCATTCAAGGATGCCTGGGGATCCTGGAAAATCATCTGAATCTCACGGATTACTTTACGATCCAGTTCTTTGGAGATCGTGCCGTTGATTTTTTCTCCCTTGTAAAGGACATCCCCGCCTGTGGAGGGAACAATTCTCATAATAGCACGACCAATCGTGGTCTTTCCGGAGCCTGACTCACCCACCAGGCCGAAAGTTTCTCCCTTATATATCTTGAAATTAACCTTTTTAACTGCTTCAAAGCGCTTCTTTTTCTCGCCAAAGGTCACATCCAGGTCTTTTACCTCTAATATTACTTCTTTTTCCATCAGACGAGACCTCCATTTCTGATTTTTTCAATCACTGCCGGCGGGTCCACCTTGGGTGCTCTTGGATCCAACAGCCATGTTCTTGCCTTATGAGTAGGCGATACCTCAAAATAAGGCGGCCTTTCTATGAAATCAATTTTAAGCGCCTGCGGATTTCTCGGTGCAAAAGCATCTCCCTTCACTTCAGTGAACAGATTGGGCGGTGTTCCGGGAATGGAGAACAGATCCGTACCCTTGATTCCCACCTGCGGCATGGAAGAAAGCAATGCCCATGTATAAGGATGCTTCGGATCATAGAAAATATCTTCCGCAGTACCGATTTCCACGATATCACCGGCATACATAACTGCCACACGGTCAGCTGTATTAGCTACCACTCCCAGGTCATGGGTAATGAAAATAACGGACAGCTTATATTTATGACGCAATTCTTTAATCAATGCGAGAATCTGCGCCTGAATCGTAACATCGAGTGCCGTTGTGGGCTCATCGCAAATCAGAATCTGAGGATTGCAGGCAATTGCAATGGCAATGACTACACGCTGACGCATACCGCCGGAAAACTCATGAGGATATTGATTAAAACGACGTTCCACATCCTGAATGCCTACATCCGCCAAATATTCCAATGTTTTCTTCTTCGCTTCACTGCGGTTCAGCTTCTGGTGCAGCATAACTGCTTCCATGATCTGAGCACCGATCGTTTTCAGCGGATTCAGACTGGTCATAGGATCCTGCATGATCATAGCAATTTCATGACCACGGATTTTATACCATTCTTTCTCTTTTTTCAGAGCAGTCAGTTCAACAGGTACCCCGTCATCACAACCATAATACACGGTCTTTCCGCCTGTTACCTTACCATTCTGCTCCAAAAGCCCCATAAAGGACTTGGTAAAAACAGATTTACCACTGCCTGATTCTCCTACAATTGCAAGAATCTCTCCTTTGTACAGATCCAGAGAAATGCCTCTGATGGCATGCAGGCTCTTTCCGCGCAGTTCAAATTTTATTTCCAGATCTTCAACTGACAGCATTTTCTCAGCCATAACATTCCCTCCTTAGACATGGTTCTTAGGATCCGCCGCATCGGAAAAGGCGTTACCAATAATATAAAACGAAATCGTGACAAAGGACAAAATAATGGTCGGATAAACCAGCTGATATCTCAGAGCCGGACTGGTGATCAGCGCACGGCCTTCATTGATCAGATTTCCCAGGCTGGGCGTGTCTACAGGAAGCCCCAGACCAATGTAAGTGATAAATACCTCATTACCGATTGCTGCCGGAATCGTCAGTGCCATACGAAGCATGATGACCGATACCAGATAAGGCAGCAGGTTCTTGACCATGATCTTAGAGGTAGGCGTACCAAGACAACGGCTGGCCACATTATAATCACGGTCACGGATAATCAATATCTGATTACGGATAAAACGAGCCATCTGAATCCATCCGGTAAGACACATGGCAAATATCAGTGTCTTAACACTCGGCTTTAAAATATAGGAAATCAGGATCAGAATAATGGTATTCGGAATATTATCAATGATATTGTAAATTTCCGTCAGGATAAAATCCAGCTTTCTCACATAACCCCAAAGAACACCGACCGTGATACCAATGAGTGCCTCTGCAAGTGCTACAGAAAGGCCGATGAACAGAGAGGTTCTGGTTCCTGACCAGATACGGGCCCACAGATCCTGACCTATGGAGTTAGTTCCCAGAATGAACTGGTCTCCGGGCGGTACGTTACGATACTGCATACCGTTTTCATCATTGATGATCAGGTTAGGGTCATACTGATTGGGCAGATACGGCTGTATGAAGGTAAATAACAGCAATAAAACCAGCATAATCAATAATACCACAGCCACACGGTTCTTCAGAAATGCCTGCAGGGTACTTCTCCAGTAGGAGTAATTGCTGTATCCGCTTCTCTCTACTTCTTTTTCATTGAACTCAGCGAAGGAAAACTTTTCTTCATCTGACATATTCACCTGCTTGTCAAGCGTTTCCTCCATACTTTTCATCAAATCCGCCTCTTTGGTGTGGCGATAAGAAAATTGCTTCATCATCTGTCACCTTCTTTCTTTCCGAGGCTGATTCTGGGATCCAGAACTACCATCAAAATATCTCCCAGCATCAGACCCAGCACACCAACGCAGGCATATAAAAGTACAATGCCCTGTACCATGGTGTTGTCATGCTTCTTGACAACAGTCACCAGCAGACCACCCATACCCGGGATACTGTAAAGAGATTCAATGTAAATAGAACCGATTACTGTGTTCAAAAAGGCAGTAGGTATGTACTGTGCCAAAGGTACAAATGCATTACGGAAAATGTGTTTGAACATTGCCTTTCCTTCTGACAAACCCTTAGCCTTGGCCAGTTTAACATAGTCCTTATTACTCTCGTCTACCATATAACGGCGCAGCCACATGCCATAAAAGGCAACGTTGCCTAAAGACATGGAAAGTACCGGCAAAATCCAATATTTAGGATTGTTGATATCAAAGAGCAGTCCCACATTCAAAATCTGTGTACCATAAAGCTGGATATATAAATAATATACCGCAGCCGGAACCGCTTGAATACAAACAATAAATAATGTTCCCAGCTTATCGAAGAAACGGTTTTTGTACCTTGCCATCAGCGCACCCATAGGAATACCAAGCAGCAAAGATACAATCATGGATAATACACCCAGTTTGATAGAAACCGGTACCTTATCCGCAAGAATCTCTGTTACGGGTACATTAGCACGGTAAATACGTGAGGTTCCCAGATCGCCGTGCAAAAGATCCTTATAGAATCTAAAAATCTGCACCGGCAGCGGATCTGTCAGTCCCATTTCCTCAAGACCTACCTGAATCTGCTGAGGGGTCATTTTTTCAAAGTTGGGGAAATACCCTTCGATAGGCATCAGACGCAGCAGACAGAAAACAATGGTGAGAATGATCACCAATGTAATCAACGAACGTCCGATTCGTTTTGCCAGATACTTTAACATGATACTACTCCTTTTACTTCTATTTGTACTTCGGAAAAGCTTACGCTTCTCTTTCACACTCGCCTGAGCATAAAACATTTTCGGAAACAGACGTAAGTCCTTTATCCGTTTCCGAAAATGTTTTATGCTGCCCTCCCACAAGGAGAGGGCAGCCAAGCATCAACGTACTATTTTGCCTTATTTGCTTCGTACTGATCCATAGATACATAGGTATCCTGCAGATGCTGACCTTTGAATCTCAGCTTGGATACACCGAAAGGTGCATACTGAGCTTCAAATACATCCAGCTTTGTAGCAATGTAAGGGCTAACCGTAATGCTGAAAGGCACTACCAGAGCATGCTCCATCAGCACTGCTTCTGCTTCCGCAAATGCCTCAAAACGTGCATTGGTGTCTACAGTAATTGCTTTTGCTGCATCTACCTTATCGAAGTATTCCTGTACTGCAGCTGCAGTAGCAGTTCCTTCGGTAATGGCATTTGCCAGGAATGCATATTTATAACCGGCATCATATCCGGACTCGCCTGCCGCCTGGTAGAAAGGATCTGTCCATGTCTCAGGATCTGCATAGTCAGCGCCCCATCCGCACTTCATGAATGCGTATTTACCGGAACGACGAACTTCTGTCAGGAAGTTATCAGTAGGACCTGCTTCAATGATAATATCGATGAAATCAGTACCAAGCAGTGCTTCCATCTGCTGCTCTACAACCTGACACTCTTTATCCCAGTTTACTGTGCCGGGATTGTAAGGCATCAGAACCTTGACAGGGAAGGTTACGCCTTCTGCTTTCAATTCCTGCATTGCTGCATCCTTGTATTCTACAGCCTTCACTTCATCAAAAGTATCTCCCAGATCAGCAACTGCGCCAATGGTAGTAAAGTCTGCACCATCTGCATTATAAGCAAAATCAAAAGGTGTAACAGTTGTCAGGATATAATCCTCCGGTGTAGAAGGTTCCAGGACTGCTACTTCCTTTTTCTTATCAAGACCGGCAGACAGAGCCTTACGGAAATTCTCGTTGTTGACTGCTTTTCTCCAGTTATCCGGCTCATACTCTTCATCGAACTGAGGATCAAAGTTGAAGCAGTAGAAATAGGAATAGCTGGTGGAAGGACGAGCACGGCTCACCAGATTAGCTGTATCCTGGTTAGAAAGCCAGTCATCCAGCAGATCAGCGCTGATTTCAGCATAGTCAATCTCTCCACGTTTAACCATTTCAGGTCCGATTGTCGCAGCTTCTGAATTGTAAATATTCTGAATCTCATCGATGAACACGTTTGCTGCATCGTAGTTCAGAGTATTCTTCTTGTACACATGCTTCTCCTGAGGTGCAAACTCAGCGAGATAGTATGCGCCGTTATAATACATCTTGTCGGCCGCTGTACCAAATTCTTTTCCAAGTTCCTCCAGCTGAGGTCCATATGCAGGCATATAAACCACATAAACCAGAGAGGAAATAAAGTAAGGTACTTCTTTTGCCAGTGTGTAGGTCAGGGTATGCTCGTCAACAGCCTTTACACCAACCTCTGAGAAATCAATTTCTTTCCAGGTAGTACCGTCTTCGTCAGCTCCACCCTTGTAAACCTGACCATTGTAATATTCTTCTGCATTTGCAATGACACCAAAAAGGTTCTGTACATTTGCACTTTCATACTCCGGCGTTAATTGATACTTCAGAGCATCTACAAAGTCCTGTGAAGTCACATCTGCCACTTCTTTACCGGTGTTATCTACCCATTTTGCTTCTCTGAGCTTGAATGTCCAGGTAAGAGTTGCCTCGTCATAGCTCCACTCGGTTGCCAGACCTTCTTTCAACTGACCATCAGAATCATATTCTACCAGCGTATCGATACAGTTTGCACCGGCTACCTGTTCTACAATGGTAGATGTCACCAGGTAATTCAGAGTGGAAGATTCGCTGGAATACAGTTCTCTGTAAACAGCAGAACTACTGCTTTCTCCATCTCCTGTGGTCTTTCCACTATTGCCGCAACCTGTCAAAGCAGTGGAAACAGCCATTACCGTACAGAGCATCATAGTGATAAATTTCTTGTTTCTCATAATGTCTCCTCCTTTATTACTTTTATGACTAACCCTTTCGGGATTAGTTTCTTCAATAACATCCGCAGCATAGCTGCCGGATTCTGGAGCTAATATATCATGAAATTCCCGATTCGTCAATTTCTCAGGAATTTTCCTGATAAAGCTGCAATGACAAATCTGCCATTACACGTTCATATGCCGGCGTATCCGTCTCATTTCCGCAGAAGCATACTACAAACGGCTGCTTTGCATAGATAATACCTACATCATGTGTGATTCCGGAATCTTCACCCGTCTTATGCGCCACATCCGGCTCCGGATCAAGTGCCTTTAAATAAAAGGGAATCTTACCATTTAACTGCTGATCTTTCATGATAGAAAGCATCTTCCTGCTGGACGCTTCATCTACAAGCGTTCCCTCATACATACGCTGCAGTAAAATACCTGTCTGTTTTGCCGTAATCTGGTTTTGAATGCCCATTCGGGACTTTTCCAGATCATACATTTTCCTGCGCAGCCACACATCCTCGATTCCCATGAGGCGGATCTCTTCATTGATCTGATCCATTCCCAGAAGGTCAATCAGTATATTGGTAGCTGTATTATCACTGAAAATGATCATTAACGTAATCAAATCCATCACAGTAACTTCCAATCCTTCATGCATATAAGCTACTGCTCCGCAGGAAGGTACATAGTCTTCTTTCTTCATCACGATGATCTGATCAGGATCCAGCAGTCCCTGCTTCATTCTGTAAAAGGCATCTGCCATGATATACAGCTTAATCACGCTGGCTGCGTACATCTTCTCATCTTCCCGGTAGGAAAACGCTTCTCCGGTCACCAGATTCTTATAATAGAAGCTGATGAAGCCCGGAACCTTCTGCAATTCTTCTTTTATCTTTGTATATTCCATGATATCACTCTTTATTCTAAAAAAGAGGCAGCCGTATCCGTCAATACAGTTACCCCTTTGTAATCAAACACTGCATAATACTTAAATATATAACAAGTATATATTTTTTTTACGAAAAGTCAAGAACTTTTTCGCATTAAAGTGCCGTTTGTTTTATCCTCTCAAGGTCTTTTCAGTCTTCTATCTTGTCACTTCCGCATACTCTGCCCGTGCAGCCTTACACAGATCATCCGGCTTAAGTTCAATCTGAAGTCCAATCCTGCCGCCACTGACAATGATCGTGGGCTGCGCTTCGGCAGATGCATCCACTCTTGTCACATACTGCTTCTTCATGCCCACAGCTGTACATCCTCCTCTGATATAACCTGTAATCCGGTTGATATCCTTGACGTGAATCATCTCCACGTTCTTTTCCCCTACCGATTTGGCAGCTTTCTTTAAGTCCAATTCTTCAGCTATGGGAATCACGAATACAAAATAATTCTTACTGGCTCCCACAGTCACCAGTGTCTTATATACTTTTTCATATGGAAGAGACAGCTTATCTGCAATCTGCAGTCCATCCACAAATTCATCGCATTCGTAGGTATAATGGGTAAACGGAATCTTCATGGACTCCAGGATTCTCATAGCGTTGGTTTTATTTTCTTTTTTTGCCATTTAATTGCCTTTCTGCTTAAGCTAAATAATCCCCCTGAAACAGGCATATTGTACCATTCCAGGGGGATATCTCACCTTAACGATGCTTATTTAGCAGCCATTTCAGCCTTAAGCTTCTCGGTCAGAGCAGGAAGGATCTTGTTCAGATCACCTACGATACCGTAATCAGCTACATCAAAGATAGGAGCGGTCTCATCCTTGTTGATAGCGATGATGATATCGGATTCTTCCATACCGGCCAGATGCTGAATAGCACCGGAGATACCAATTGCAAAGTATACGTTAGGACGAACGGTCTTACCGGTCTGTCCAACCTGCAAATCTTTGGCTTTCCAGCCTGCATCTACAACTGCACGGGAGCAGCTTACGGTACCGCCGATTACTTCTGCCAGATCCTCTAACAGTTTGAAGTTCTCAGCACTGCCTACACCACGGCCACCGGATACCAGGATCTTAGCATCCATGATATCTACAGTATCAGATACAGCTTTCACTACTTCCAGGATTTCTACATACTTGTTGTCAGGAGTAAAGCCGGGATTGAACTCTACTATGTTAGCCTTAACGCCTTCAACCTTTGCACGCTTCTGCATAACGCCGGGACGTACAGTTGCCATCTGAGGACGGAACTCAGGACAAGCGATGGTTGCGATGGTGTTACCACCGAAAGCAGGACGAGTCATCAGCAGCTGGTTGTGCTTCTGCTCTCTTCCGGGAATCGGGTTGATAGGGAAATCACCGATTTCCAGCTGAGTACAGTCAGCGGTCAGACCGGTATGGATTCTTGCGGAAACGCGAGGACCCAGGTCACGTCCGATAGCAGTTGCACCTACCAGGAAAATCTCAGGCTTGAACTCGCCTATTACGCTAGCCAGAGCGTGTGCGTAAGGCTCAGTTCTGTATTCTTTTAATTCAGGATCATCTACTACGATTACTTTGTCAGCGCCGTACTCAGCCAGCTCATCAGCCAGACTCTTAACGTCACTACCTACCAGTACAGCAGTTACTTCGGTACCCAGAGCTTCTGCAAGGTCTTTCCCTTTACCAATCAGCTCGAAAGCAATACCGTTGATTTCATTGTCAACCTGCTGGGCGAAGACATATACGCCCTTGTATTCTTCTAAATTCATTGTTTCCTCCATTCTGCCGCCGAAGCGGTATCTAGCACAGATTTATTCAATTAGATTACATGCTTCTCTTTTAACTTGCCAATGATGTAGTCAACAGACTCAGTAGGATCCAGAGTAACCTTTTCGCCGGCACCCTTTCTTACCTTATCGGAAGCCTTAGCGATCTGGGTAGGTGAACCCTTCAGACCAAGGTTGGAATCTTCTACATCTACCAGATTAGCTCTGCCCCATACAGTGATCTCTGCCTTGCAGGCATCGAAGATTCCGCCGGGAGTCATGTATCTGGGCTCGTTCAGCTCAGCCAGTGCTGTGATCAGACAAGGCATCTGAGCTTTCAGAACATGGTATCTGTCATCGTACTGACGCTCAACGATTACGCTGTCGCCATCGATCTCAATCTTCTGTGCATAAGAGATTACAGGAATATTTAAGTGCTCAGAAATCTGAGGACCTACCTGAGCGGTATCACCGTCGATAGCCTGACGGCCGGTGATGATCAGGTCATACTCCAGATTGCGGATTGCACCTGCCAGGGTCTGAGAAGTAGCCCAGGTATCTGCACCACCAAGTACTCTGTCGGTAACCAGAATAGCTTTGTCAGCGCCCATAGCAAGAGCCTCACGCAGAACATCTTCTGCCTTGGGAAGACCCATGGTAATAACGGTAACTTCAGCACCGTACTGATCTTTTAATCTCAGTGCTGCTTCCAGACCGGCTTTGTCATCCGGGTTCATGATGGTCAGCATAGCTGCTCTATCGAGGGTACCATCGGGATTGAATTTAACGCCGCCCTTGGTATCGGGAACCTGTTTAATACAAACAACGATTTTCATTGTATTTTCACTCCTTATTTTCTTCTTTCTATCAATTATTCGATTATCAGCCCTTTTCCTGCAAGCAGGAACGGTCTGCTAAAATCAAATCTGCTTGGCTTATCGCGACTATTTCAGTAATGCGCCGCTGATAACCATACGCTGTACTTCGCTGGTACCTTCGTAGATCTCAGTGATCTTAGCATCACGCATCATACGCTCAACATCGTACTCTCTGGTGTAACCGTAACCGCCGTGCAGCTGAACAGCCTTGGTGGTAACTTCCATAGCAACTTCTGCAGCGTACAGCTTAGCCTGTGCAGCTTCCACAGAGTAAACTTTCTGGGTAGCCTTAGCCATAGCAGCCTTGTAAACCAGCATCTTAGCAGCTTCTACCTTGGTAGCCATGTCAGCCAGATGGAACTGGGTGTTCTGGAACTGTCCGATAGAACGGCCGAACTGCTTTCTTTCCTTAACGTACTCAATGGTTCTCTCCAAAGCGCCTTCTGCAATACCAAGAGCCTGAGAAGCGATACCGATACGTCCGCCATCCAGAGTATGCATAGCAATACCAAAGCCCTTACCAAGCTGTCCAAGCAGGTTCTCCTTAGGGATACGGCAGTCTGTAAAGATCAGCTCATATGTAGATGAACCACGGATACCCATCTTCTTCTCCTTGGTACCAAAGCTAAATCCGGGAGTTCCTTTTTCTACGATAAATGCAGAAATCTCTTTTACCTTGCGGCCCTTCTTCTCAACGATACCGGTAACAGCGAAGATAACGTAGATGTCAGCTTCCTTACCGTTGGTGATGAAGATCTTGGAACCGTTCAGAACATACTCATCGCCATCCAGAACAGCCTTGGTCTGCTGTCCCTGAGCATCGGTACCTGCGCCCGGCTCGGTCAGACCGAAAGCACCCAGCTTCTCACCCTTTGCAAGGGGAACCAGGTATTTCTGTTTCTGAGCTTCTGTACCATAGGTCTGGATAGGATCGCAGCACAGAGAGGTATGTGCAGAAACGATAACACCTGTGGTGCCGCATACCTTGGAAAGCTCCTCAACACACATTGCATATGTTAAAGGATCGCAGCCCTGTCCGCCGTACTCCTTAGGAACAGGGATACCCAAGAATCCGATCTTAGCCATCTTTTCTACTGTGGCTCTGGGGAATACTTCAGTTTCATCAACCTCCTGAGCGAGAGGCTTTACTTCTTTTTCAGCGAACTCTTTGAAAAGAGCACGCGCCATTTCATGTTCTTTACTTAAAGTGAAATCCATGATTCTATTTCCTCCAAATTGATATAATTTACTTACTGAGCATCAACAGGTGTCTTGGTTCTGTCTGCATTATATACATAGAAGCCTTTTCCGGTCTTAACTCCAAGGTTGCCGCCACGTACCATCTTACGGAGCAGAGGACATGCACGATACTTGCTGTCACCGGTTTCATTATAAAGAACATCCATGATTGCCAGACAGATATCCAGACCAACGAAATCACCTAACTCCAGGGGACCCATGGGATGATTTGCGCCAAGCTTCATAGCTGCGTCAATACCTGCAATATCGGAAACACCTTCCATTTTGATGAAAGCAGCTTCGTTGATCATAGGGATCAGAATACGGTTTACTACGAAACCGGCAGCTTCATTTACCTGAACAGGAGTCTTGCCGATCTCTTCAGAAATCTTCTTGATAGCATCAACGGTTTCCTGAGGAGTGTTTACGCCTGCGATAACTTCAACCAGCTTCATGCGATCTGCAGGATTGAAGAAGTGCATACCGATCATAGGACGGTTCAGTCCGTTGCCGATCTCAGTGATGGAAAGGCTGGAAGTGTTGGACGCGAAAATGCACTCAGCCTTTGCGATCTTATCCAGTTCAGCAAAGGTAGTCTTCTTAACTTCCATGTTTTCAAATGCTGCTTCAACAATCAGATCACAGTCTGCACACAGATCCTCTTTCAGACCGGGAACGATCTTTGCAAGGATTGCATCTACTGCTTCCTGAGTTAATTTACCTTTTTCTACCAGCTTAGCATAGCCCTTTGCGATCTTGGCTTTGCCGCCTTCTGCCCACTCCTGCTTGATATCGCAGAGAGCAACCTCATATCCTTCAACCTGAGCAAATGCCTTTGCAATGCCCTGTCCCATAGTACCGGCACCAATAATACCTACTTTCATGGTGAAATCCTCCTTGTTATATAATAATTGTTTGTTAGTTTTTCAGGTTAACAGTTTTTGAACGGCTCTTTTACCTTTTCCTTATTCTTGTCCAGGAAAAATGCCATTCCGTACTTCTGATCTTCTGTCTCGAAGCAGTCGCCGAACAGCTTTTCTTCGATTACGATAGCCTGATCCATATCTACTTCCAGACCATCATTGATAGCTTTCTTGCAGTTACGAACTGCAATAGGAGCATTCTTAGCAATGGTAGCAGCCATCTTCTCAGCAGCAGGAAGCAGCTCTTCCTGAGTGTATACTGCATTTACCAGACCGATTCTGTAAGCTTCATCAGCCTTGATGTTGCGTGCAGTGTAGATCATCTGCTTAGCCATGCCGGCACCTACCAGACGAGCCAGTCTCTGGGTTCCGCCGAAGCCGGGGGTAATTCCCAGACCTACTTCAGGCTGACCAAATACAGCATTTTCAGAGCAGATTCTGATATCACAGCTCATAGCGATCTCACAGCCGCCGCCCAGAGCGAAACCGTTAATTGCAGCGATTACAGGAACAGGGAATGTTTCCAGCTTGCGGAAAACATCATTTCCCTTCTTACCGAAAGCTTCGCCTTCAGCCTTGGTCAGAGAGCTCATCTCTCCGATATCTGCGCCTGCTACGAAAGATTTCGCGCCTGCACCGGTTAAGATCAGACATCTTACTTCTTCCAGGTTGATGCTGTCCAGAGTCTGGTCTAACTCTTCCAGAACGGTAGAATTGAGAGCATTCAGTGCTCTTTCACGGCTAATGGTGATGATGCCGTAGTTGCCTTTCTGTTCATATACGATGTATTCCATCTTCTTAAACTCCTATCTGCACAGACTTTGGTCTGTGTCTTACATATGATATGTAGTGAAAATAATCGCTCGTAACGCCTTTCCACACATTGTCTTTGCATAACTCATGGAGAGCGCTCATAACGGGAACTCTCCATGACTGTTATCAGATATTAATCTTCGATTTTAACGATGGTGGAGCATCCCATACCACCGCCGATGCACAGAGTAGCCAGACCGGTCTTAGCACCCTTAGCCTGCATCTCGTGAAGCAGAGTAACCAGGATACGGCATCCGGAAGCACCTACGGGATGTCCCAGAGCGATAGCACCGCCGTTAGGGTTCAGCTGTTTGTCAACATCGATACCCAGATCTTTACCAACAGCTACAGACTGTGCTGCGAAAGCTTCGTTTGCTTCGATGATGTCGAAGTCTTCGATCTTCATGCCTGCTTTCTCCATAACCTTCTTGGTAGAAGCTACAGGACCGATACCCATAACCTCAGGACGAACACCTGCAAGACCACCTGCTACGAAAGTAGCCATAGGCTTAACGCCCAGCTCTTTAGCCTTTTCTTCGCTCATAACAACAACTGCTGCTGCACCGTCGTTGATACCGGAAGCGTTACCTGCGGTAACAAATCCACCGGGATTGATAGCGCGAAGCTTTGCAAGACCTTCGATTGTTGAACCGTGACGAGGACCTTCATCCACTTTGAACTCTACCAGTTCTTTCTTCTTTTTAACCATTACAGGAACGATTTCTGCATCGAATGCGCCGTTCTTCTGAGCTTCTTCGGCCTTTAACTGGCTCTTTAATGCGAACTCATCCAGCTCTTCTCTGGTCAGTCCCCACTCTTCGCAGATATTGTCTGCGGTCTTGATCATATGATAATCATTGAAAGCATCCCACAATGCATCCTTGATCATGGTATCCACCATGGTTGCATTGCCCATACGATAGCCGTAACGGCCCTGAGGGATTGCATAAGGAGCCATGGACATGTTCTCCACACCACCTGCTACAACGATATCAGCATCGCCGGCCATGATCATCTGAGCAGCCTGGTTAACACAGTTCAGACCGGAACCACATACTACGTTCATGGTAACAGCAGGTACTTCGATAGGAAGACCAGCCTTGATAGCAGCCTGACGTGCTACGTTCTGTCCCTGACCAGCCTGGATAACACAACCCATGTAAACCTGATCTACAGCTTCAGGAGCAACACCTGCTCTGTTCAGTGCCTCTTTAATAACGATTGCGCCCAGCTCCGGAGCGGGTACAGTGCTCAGTGAACCACCCATGGTACCGATTGCGGTACGGCATGCGCCTGCTAATACTACTTTCTTTGCCATTTCCTTTTTCCTCCGATTTTATTTTGTAAAACCTATATTTGCGGGCTTTTAGCCCGTTGGTAACTCCCTCACAACAGGGATTTGCAATGATTGTTATTTTTTTATCATTGCCGCTATTCCTATTTTAACATAGCAATCTTTCTTTTGCAATCTCTTTTGATAAGAAAATAACAGTCAAAGACAAGTTTTTATTATTTGCTCATTTTTTTCTGCTATTTTTTCCATATTATAAGGCAATTTGCTAGGTTTTACTTCAGCTTTTCAGCCTCAGGGTCCACGATCTTAAGTGTTCTCACCCATTCTCTGGTATCTCCCACCTTCTGCGCCTGCTGACAATGCTTCGCCAGAAATCTGGTCAGTGGGTATACATCGATCCATATCTCGCCGTTACCCTCTTTCTGAGATTCATCAAAAATAAGCTGCAGCCCCCAGTGAAGATGAGTCACCTCGATATTATTCACATTTTCCGTAGTACTGTAACCTGTATGGCCCATGTAGCCGATGACATCTCCGGCTGTCACCAGATCTCCTTCCCCCAGCCCTTCCGCATAAGGGTAATTCTGGCGCAGATGAGCATAGTAATAGTAGCGCTTACCATCCAGGCTGCGGATACCGATTCGCCAGCCACCGTACTGATTCCAGCCAAGGGCTTCCACATAACCGGACTCGATACAGATTATAGGGGTCCCGGTCTGACCCATCATGTCATGTCCCAGATGTCTGCGCTGATATCCGTAACTCCTGCTCACCCCGAAATCATCGTAATGGGTATATTCGAATCCCTTTGCCAACGGAAAGAAAGCCTTCAGTCCGTAAGTCTTGCGAAAGCTCCTGTTACCATTCTCGTCCTCATATTCTTCCTCGAACTCCCCTACCATTCCATCCAATACCGCCCCATAAGCTTCCCGATAATAGGAATAGTATTTCAAATCGTCTGTCAGTTCCTCAATCGTAGTCTCTCCCTCTGCCAGCTGATTAGCGGCCTTTTTCAAAGTCTTCAGGGCATCGCTGCCGAATTCCCCTCCGGTCCAGGCAGCTGTATAAGCCAGAAGTTCTGCAAAATGAACAGGATGAGCAGTATCATGCGTTTCCACATCCCAGTAATAGGCCTCACATAACGCCTCATAGCTCACATTGAAATCCACCCACTTGATAAATCCTTCCTCTACGCTCAAAGTTACAGAATTCACGGTTCCCAACTCCGATAAATATGTATCCATCCCATACTGCAATACCACAATGGCTGCTGCCACAGTTACCAGAACTGCCTCTATTGCAATAGCCTTTTGGACCCGTGCAAGATTCTTCCACTTTTCAAATCCACTTAAAACCCTATCCGCTCTCTCAAGTTTCGTTTTTTCTTTCATGTTACCTCCGACAGTTGCCGTTTCAAGGCAGCCGCCTTCCTCTCTTGCCCCATTATATGAAAAAGGAGTGTGCAGATATTCCACACACTCCAAAAACAGGTAATCAAACTTTTTGAGGGTCTACTTCAAAGTTTTTGAGAGTTTGTCAATCGTTTTGAGGGGCTGATGTTCAACACATCAGCCCCTTATAATTTTTATATTTTTATGCTTCCGGTTCAATCAGTCCGTAAGTATCTCCCTTTCTCTTATACACCACATTCACCTGATCTGTCTCCGCATTGATGAATACGAAGAAGCTGTGTCCCAGAAGTTCCATCTGGATACATGCATCTTCAGGATACATGGGCTTGATATCGAACTTCTTGGTACGAACAATCTTGATTTCTTCATCGTCAAGATCATCATTCTCGAGGAACAGCTGGCTGAAAGCTCCTGCGCTCTGCTGCTTGTCCACAATCTTGGTTTTATATTTCTTAAGCTGTCTTTCAATAATCTCTTCCACAAGGTCGATAGATACGTACATATCGTTGCTGACCTGCTCGGAACGAATGATACTGCCTTTCACCGGTATCGTTACTTCAATTTTCTGACGGTCTTTCTCAACACTGAGGGTTACATGTACTTCTGTGTCCGGATTAAAATACTTTTCAAGCTTTCCGATCTTGTCCTCAACTGCATCTCTTAATCCCGGTGTCACTTCAATATTTCTGCCTACAATAACAAATTTCATGCTGCTCATCCCTTTCAGTTATTTATTGTATGAACATTATACCACATTATGCATACGTTTTGCAACAATTTCAATTAATTTTTTCTTGTTTATGACATTTAAAAAGTCAACCCCAAAATCGACATTTTTCGTCAAAAGCCGTTTTTTATCATAACTTCACAAAACATCTGTTCCGCAAGTTACCATAATAAATGCACCATAATTTTCACAATACTCATGTGGATAATGTGGATAAGTTGGTGTATAAGTAACTTTTGCCGTTTTTCTGCGTTTTTTCTGTGTGGATAACTTTTCCACAAAATCCACTTTATTCTCCATTTCCACCTAAAACTCTACAAGGTATTTGTCATAATTGCACAATTTGTGTGAAAAAAGCCTGTCTGTCACTTGCTTTAATATTTCGACAAATTACGGCTTTTGGTCAAAACATGGCAGAAAGTTCAGACCCGATTTCCATCCCCAAGAAAGTTCAACTATTAAAAAAGCGGAAACAACTCCAACTGTTTCCGCTTTAAATATCCCATTTTATATCCTGTGATTCTATATCAGAACTATATCAGAATCTGGTCCTGTGAATACCGGATCAGAAAATTCTTCTGATTGCCAGAATGTTCTTGTAATTCGCTTTAGATACAATAATTCCCGTCTTGGAATTAGACGCATGAACAATCTGACCATCGCCGATATAAAGAGCCACATGACCTGAATAGCAGATCAAATCTCCGGGCTGCGCATTGCTAAGCCCATCTACTGCATATCCCTGCTTCCTATCCGCTGCTGAAGAATGAGGAAGGCTTACGCCAAAGTTAGCATATACGCTCATTACAAAACCGGAGCAGTCTGCACCATTAGTAAGACTGGTTCCTCCATATACATAAGGATTGCCTACAAACTGAAGCGCATATTCAGCAACTGCCTGACCCATGTCGCTTCCGCTGCCGGTATCGACTGTAGCGGTTGCAGTAGTCTTCTTCGTGCTGTTTTTCTTAGAAGCTTTCGCTGCAGCTTCCTGAGCCTTGCGGCGCTCTTCTGCCTCCTTAGCAAGACGGGCTTCTTCTTCTGCCTTGGATTCAGCCTTTACAAATTCGCGGCTCAGGATTACGTAATCCGCAGATACCCATCCAAGCCCTTCTTCTGTATCTACTTTTACCCATCCTTCTACTTCTTCTGATACAACAAGTTCATCTTTATAAGGAACCAGTGTAAGCACAGAAGCCTCCAGGCTGGGTTCGGTACGAACCTTAAGTGTCTCCGTATCTACAGTAGCAAATCTTGTGCAGACCTGCTTTGCCAGTTCAACTGCTGCTTCACCTGTTACACAGTATTCCGCTTTCACATAACCTGTTACGTTACCGGAAGTAATCTGATACCATCCATTTTCTTCAGATATATAGGTACCTACAGAATTATTATATAACTTACCCAGAACCTCGCCTTCTTCACTGGGCAGGCTTCTGACATTCACATAATTATTGACCTGAGCGATCACCAGCTTCTTCAGTTCTTCCTCTTCCTGGCGAAGAGCTTCCAATCCTGCTTCCTTACGCGCCTCTTCCAGTGCTACCTGATCCAAAATGGATTCTATTCTGGCGGTATTGTCACCGGTCTCCTCCTGAAGTGATTCAAGGGTAGTACCCTTTGCTATAGTAATATTAACTCCGCCATTGGGCAGAACAGATGAAATGCCTGCTGCCTGAGCGGTAATGTTCATTCCTGAAAATGCAATGACGGCTGTCAAAGCGCAAGTTGTAATTTTCAAGGGGATGCGAACCATTTTGTCCTCCTGCAATGTACCTCTTTTGATTTGTTACAAATTTATTACGTCCGTTAATAAATATAACACTTATGTTACAGTTTGTCAACAAAAGCATAATGTAAATACTTAACAAATTTTTCATTTTGCAAAACCGTTAAAAAGGCGCCGACAATCCGGCGCCTCACGTAACATCCTGCACTATTTACTTCTTTTCCAATCCATTGATATAAGCTCCGGCGCTGGCTACAGCGTTCGCTCCGTCTGCCACCGCTGTCACAATCTGCCTCAAGGGCTTCTTACGTACATCTCCCGCCGCAAAAATCCCATCGCAATCTGTTGCACAATCCTCTCCTGCCAGGACATACCCTCCTTCACAGCTTACAAGCTCAGACAAAATACCGGTATTCGGACGGATTCCTACAGCAATAAACACACCATCTACAGTCAATTTTTCCTCTTCTTCAGTAATCACATTTTTCAGACAGATTTCCTCGACATGCTCAGAACCAGCAATCTCTGTCACTACTGTATGATAGAGAATCTCTACATTCGGCAGCGCTTTCAGCTCTTCCTGCAGTACGTGAGCACCTCTGAATTCATCACGCCTGTGAATGCAATACACCTTCTGACAGAATCTTGCCAGGTATATGGCATCTTCCAGTGCCACATCTCCTCCACCTACAACAGCTACGGTCTTCCCTCTGAAAAAAGCACCATCACAAGTAGCACAATAGGACACACCCCGACCGGTCAATTCTTCCTCACCCGGTACACCAAGATGAGCATGTTCTGCACCTGCAGCATATATTACTGCTTTGGTCTCATAATCTCCCTGATCCGTATGCACCAGCTTACTGTTTCCTATATCTTCCACTCCGTTCACCTGCGCCGTAACAAACTCCACTCCCAGCTTGTCCGCATGTGCCCGAAACTGCATTCCCATGTCAAATCCGTTGATTCCCGACATTCCAAGATAATTATCCACCTCATACGTATTCAGCACCTGACCGCCGCTCATATAATTTTTTTCAAACACCACCAGTTTTAGGCCGGCACGCATTCCGTAAACCGCGGCGGATAATCCCGCCGGGCCCGAACCTATAATAATAAGATCATATTTTTCCATACTTAGCCTCCAATTTGCAATTCATGGGATGATCCCCATGGACAATCCATAAACAGTAACTTTAGTTTAACAGGTTTGGGGTGGAAAAACAAGCCACCTCATGGTATACTTACACCGAAACCAACGCCATAAGTTATAATTTTAGCGTTTTCTATATTTTATGCATAGGAGAGAATTACAAATCCCTTCTACCTGCAGAAAGGATACAAAATGACAAAAACCGCACTTATTACGGGGGCCTCGCGGGGTATTGGTAAGGCTACCGCACTTTGTTTTGCAAAGGCAGGTTATGATTTGTTTCTGACCTGCCGGGACCATATTACGGATCTTCAAAAATTTACACAGGAGCTTGAGGATGAATTTGGTGTACGTTGTCTTGCTGTGAAGGCAGACATGGGGAATTTTGATGATGTAGCCAGGGTATTTGGGTATATTACTGACCTGGATGTGTTGGTCAATAATGCAGGTATTGCACATATTGGGCTGTTGTCGGATATGAGTGTGGAGGACTGGCACCAGGTCATGCATACCAATCTGGATTCCTGTTTTTATACCAGTAAGCTGGCTATTCCGCTTTTGTTAAAGAAGCATAAGGGGAAAATCATCAATATTTCTTCCGTCTGGGGGAACGTGGGCGCATCCATGGAAGTGGCATATTCTGCATCTAAGGGAGCAGTGAACTCCTTTACCAAAGCACTGGCCAAAGAGCTGGCTCCCAGCAATATCCAGGTCAATGCCATTGCATGCGGCGTTATTGACACTGATATGAATGGTCATTTATCAAAAGAAGACATGGATTCTCTGCGGGCAGAGATTCCGGCCGATCGGATCGGTACCCCTGAGGAAGTAGCTCAGCTGGTGCTTCAGACGGCTCAAGCCCCGTCCTATATGACGGGACAGATTATCACAATAGACGGCGGTTGGTGTTAGACCCTCCGCCGTCTATTACTGTCGGACGCTCAACCTGCAATACTGTCACACCCTTGACGTATCACATTTCGTTTCATACTTCCACTGTCTCACTTTTAAGTTGCCTCCGGCCCCTCGTACAGGGAATTCACATTTCCATCCGGTACCAGAGAATCCACGATTCTGCGCATCTCTTCCTTGCTGGTTGCATCCTTACATTTTAAAATTATCTTTTCTTTCTCACTCTCGGTCAATCCCGCATAATGCTGCATAGCAGCCTCATTCATGGCCAGAGCCATTCCGAAACCCAGCGGCAACTCCGTAAAGGGAAATCCGTCACTAGGTGAACCATCAAAATCCATTGCACACACTCCTTTCCAAAACTTATCGTTTCGAGAATAGTATGCACAATTTATAAAAATTAATTCTTGTGAGAGTCCTGCCGGAAACCCGGCTGCAGACATATGATAGTAAATTGACAGTTCTGCAGCAATGTCCTATAATATTATTTACTAACCTTTTTAGCTATAAAATTCAGGAGGCATATATGTACACAGTTACCGTTGCAGGATACAATTCCAAACACCCACATCCTTTTTTCATGTCCAGGCCAAACGGCAACCCTGATTATCTTCTGCTTATTATCAAAACCTCCACCTGTTTTTTCATAGATGGTGAGGAGATAAGCGTCAACCCGGGCAGCGCTTTGCTTGTTCGTCCCAATGTTCCCTATCAATACCGAAGCATTGATGGTGAGTTTAAAAATGACTGGCTTCATTTTTATTGCGATGACCCTGATTTTCCGGATAACAGCGGCTTACTTTTTCATCAGCCTATTCCGCTTGATAATCTTGGACACATTTCCCGGTATTTTGAGCAACTGATGTGGGAGAGGAGTTATGGGCTCAAGTCCTGTCGCTGTCAGAATGTTGACATGATAATGCAGCTGCTGGTCAGCAATCTGCTTCAGGCAATCGAAAAAAAGGATTCCGCCCTTCCCTACAGCCCCTATTCCTCCAAACTGCAAAACCTGAGACTGACTATGCAGTCCCAGGCTTATAAGAATTTCACTCCGGCAGAACTGGCAGCTTCCCTGGATATCAGCCCCTCCTATTTTCAGCATTTATATAAAGAATTCTTTGGAATTCCTTTTAAAACAGATTTGATCAATATGCGGATAGAATATGCCAAAGACCTGATTTCGAATACCAATCTGAAACTGGAGCAGATTGCACTGATGAGCGGGTATTCCAGTGAGATCCATTTTTATCGCCAGTTCCGCCAGAAGACAAGGATGACACCCAGAGAATATTTGTTGCATGCGAAGCGGTAATTTGGGGACTATTTATTTTTTCCCGGTGCCTCTCCCTGCCAAAGCAGCCACCTCATGCGCAATCAGCGGACTGGCTGCCAGAATGCTCAGATATATCCATTCTCTTGCATTCAAGTGGGATGTACCGAATGCCTGAATCAGGAAAGGTACCTCCGTCACTGCGAACTGCAGTACAAATCCCACTGCGCATGCCAGTATCATCAATTTATTTTCCAGATGGTTCATATGAAATACCGACCGCTGTACATCCCTCATTCCCACGGCATGATAAAGCTGAGACATTCCCAGCACCGTAAATGCATAAGTCTGGGCTTTACACAGGACCTCCGTTTCTTTCAGCAGCTCTGCAATCCCCTGTAAACTGATCGGCATCCCACGAAGTTCTAAAATTCCCAGCGGGAGCATAAGAAATGCTGTCAGACTGGCACAGGCTATCAACAGACCATAGAAGCAGGTACACGCCAGTCCGCCTCTGGCAAACAAACTCTCCTTGGGCTGCCTGGGCGAATGCTGCATCAGGCTCTTAGTATCATTTTTGTCCACGCCCAAGGCCAGCGCAGGAAGCGAATCTGTAATCAGATTGATCCACAGGATATGGCTGGACTTAAGCGGAGATGCCAGACCACAGATGACTGCTGTAAACATGGTCATGATTTCTCCCAGGTTGGAGGACAGAAGAAAGATCACAGATTTGCGAATATTCTCATAGACACTGCGCCCCTCCTCAATGGCTTTTTCGATGGTAGCAAAATTATCATCTGTCAAAATCATGTCCGATGCCTGTTTTGCCACATCCGTTCCTGTTACTCCCATGGCAATACCGATATCTGCTGCTTTCAAAGAAGGCGCATCATTGACACCGTCCCCCGTCATTGCTACGATCTGCTCTTTTTCCTGAAAGCCTCTGACAATCTGCACTTTCTGGGCTGGTGATACTCTGGCAAAAACTCTTACCTCATCCAGTCTCTTCAGGAATTGACTGTCGCTGATCTGCTCCAGCTCTTCCCCTGACATACACTGCTCCTGCGTTCTTACAATCCCCAGCTGCCTGCCGATTGCGCATGCTGTGTCCACATGGTCCCCGGTAATCATTACAGTGCTGACACCTGCTTCCCGAAACAGAGCCACTGCTTCAGCAGCTTCCGGTCTTGGAGGGTCTTTCATTCCCAACATACCTACAAAGGTCAGATTTTCTTCAACAATCCTGCCGCCATTCCCGGCGCTCTCCACTTTCATAGCCAATGCCAGAGTGCGCAGCGCTTCTCCCGACAATTTTTCTACCTCTCGCAGAATCTGTCTTCGATGGGCACTAGTCATGGGAACTGCCTTCCCCTGCCTCCAGATGAAAGTACATTTCTCCAGTATTCTTTCCGGTGCACCTTTGGTATACACGATACCACTGCCTCCGGGCAGCTTATGTCTTGTGGACATCATTTTACGTTCTGAATCAAAGGAAAGTTCTGCAACCCTGGGAAGCTGCTGCTCCGGTTCAGCACGTTTAAATCCAACTTTTTCTCCCAGGTCAAGAAGTGCCAACTCCGTAGGGTCACCTAACCGATTATTTTTCTCCAGCACTGCATCATTACACAGAACGAGTCCCCGGAGAAAGTGTCTGTTTTCCGTAAAAACGCTCCGACACTTATCTGAAACATGGTATTCCTTTTCATTCAGGTAGCATACTTCCACCGTCATCTTGTTCTGGGTCAGCGTTCCCGTTTTATCCGAACAAACTACGCTGACAGCCCCTAATGTTTCCACCGAAGGCAATCGCCTTACAATGGTATTGACCTTCACCATCCTGGTCACACTTAATGCCAGACAGATTGTCACCACTGCAGGAAGTCCTTCCGGTACTGCCGCCACCGCCAGTGAAATGGCCGTCAGCAGCATTTTCATGATATCTCTCTTCTGAATGACTGCAATGGCAAACAAGGCACCGCATAGGCACAGTGAAATTACACTGAGCACTTTTCCCAGTTCTCCCAACCGTTTTTGAAGGGGAGTCATCTCCTCCTTACTGTCTGAGATCAGCCCTGCAATATGTCCGATTTCCGTGTCCATCCCCGTGGCAGTGACAATGCCCTCTCCGCGGCCATAAGTTACGATGGTGGACATATATGCCATATTGCGGCGATCTCCCAACGGCACGTTCCCCTTCGCCTGATACCAGGCTTCTTTTTCCACAGGAAGGGACTCTCCGGTCAGAGAAGACTCCTCGATTTTCAGACTGTTAGTTCTGACCAGCCGCAAATCTGCCGGTACCTGACATCCTGCTTCCAGGCATACCAGATCACCTGTTACAAGCTCTGCTGCCGGTATCTCCATTCTGCCCCCGCCTCTGATCACCACAGCTTTGGGACTGGTCAGCTTCTTCAGACTGTCTAACGCTTTCTGGGCTTTTCCCTCCTGCACCATCCCCACTATGGCATTCATGAAGACTACCACTCCGATGATGACTGCATCACTGACTTCCTTCAGTACTATCGAAACCACCGCTGCCGCAATGAGCACATAAATGAGCGGATCATTTAATTGCTCAAAAAAGGACTCCAAAAGAGTCTTTTTTCTGGCTGCCTTCATCTCATTTCTGCCGTTTTGCTTCAGGCGCCTTACTGCTTCCTCCTGTGTGAGTCCTTTTTGCATATTGCATCCAAAGTGTCGGATGACTTCTTCTATATTCTTATCCTCAAACAATGCTGCCCCTCCCGTTCCGCCGCATAAGCATGATCCTGTTGTACATACTTATTTTGTTGTACATACTTATGCTTGGACTTTGGAGATTATGTCCTTTTTATCTAACAACTTTGAACTGTTCTTGCGGAATTCCGCCGGTGTCTGATGATAGCTTTCCTTAAAAGCTTTGTAAAACTGCTTCCTGTCAGCGTACCCCACTCTGCTCATAATCTCTTCATTACTCAAATCACTATTCGCCAGAAGCCTTGCAGCCTCTTCCATTCTTTTCTCCTTAATATACTCTGAGAGTCCGATGCCATACTGATTTTTGAACATACGGCTGAGATAGGAAGAATTATAGAAAGTCTTCTCTGCAATTTCTTTCAGTGATATCTTTTCAAAGCATCTGGAATCAATATAAGCCAACAGATCAGCCGTCAGCCGGTTAATACATGACTGCACTTGTGAATCCGCTTCCTCGCACTTCAGCCTCCGCAGTATTTTAGAGAAAAGCACTCTGCTGTAGCCGTTAAGCACCGACCGATACCCCATCTCCTTCTGTCTGAATTCCCTGTACATATCTTCGGCAAGTTTCCTGATTTCCAGAAATTCATTTCCCCGAAAACGGACCATCTGCGTCTGTATCGCCCTCATATCCTTAAATTCCCTAAACAGAGAAATCTCGAATATCTCATATATGTTCTCGGAATTGATCAATTCCTCACTGAAGAATTCCGGAACATACAGGAAATTATAATACTGATAATTCTCTCCCACCTCAAACGCATGGGTCTGACCGTAATTTACAAAAAGCAGGTCCCCCGGCTCCGTATCGTATTTTTCCCCATCAATATAATGAGTCGCCGTCCCCTCTGCAATGAAGATCAATTCTACAAATTCATGGACGTGGATCTCACATGCTCTATCATGATGGTAATAAATGATATTTACATTTTCCCGAGGATTTAAAAATATCTTTTGTTCGTAAGTAAACATGGCTTCATCCTCTTTGTTCGTTCTCTGTCAACGTGATTTTCCAGCAAACGCTGATGATTATCTGCGATCTCAATGGCACTTACCCACTGACCGTTTTCGTTCAGGATCTCGATCTTATAGTGCTTAATCAGGCATTTGAGGAAACCGAATGTGGTTTGGTTGTGGCTGGCAGGGAAAAATAGCACCGCAGAGGTGTGGAGTCCATCCGGGTTGCCCTCGGTATATTCTCTGTCAAGATCGCTGTCCATAACCAGACGCACGCCATTTACATGCTGCGGCCTGTCAAAGGTATAAGTAATAGACTTGTTAGTCTTTCCGAAATAGCCGTTATCATTGCCCCAAATCCGACGATCCAGGCCATTCAGCAAATTGGATTTTTACCTCAGCCAGTTGTCCTTCACTGTTTTGGATTTCCTCTGTCAGATTTTCCGCCTGGCGTTCCAATACATCTATGGTATCTTTCATTCCTTGGAACACATTATTTATCAATTAATATTCATTTAAACGCCACAACAAACATATAGGGTGGAATTTTTATTATTTCCCCATCAACTACAAGATTCTTAGGATGTATAATATATTGTGTTGCTATTTTTTTACCAAACGATTCTTTGAACCGCCCAAGCGAAGTTGTTGTATAATTTTTTGAAGATTTTACTTCTATCGGAAAAACTTTAAAGTTAGTTTTACTCTCATTAGACAGCAAAAAATCGATTTCAATATCATTGCGATGCTTTTCTTCGCTATAACGCGTATAAAAATATAATTTTGTTCCTTTTGCAGCAATCATTTGAGAAATTACATTCTCATAGATCATACCCTCATTTAAAGAAAGTTTTCCGTCCATAATTTGTTTATATAGTTGTTGGTCTGCAATTTCGTTCTCACTAAACGCCAAACTTACTAACAATCCCGTATCACCCATATAACATTTAACCGCAGAATCATTTTTGTTAAGAGCAAAACCCACATTGGGATCATTACATTTATAACACAAATTGCAAATCATCGAATCATCCAACCAGAACAACGGATCGTCATATCTATCAAAAGTAGCTCCTTCTTCAATATCTTTTAACACAATTTTTTTCTCATGCGTCGACAAATATGCCGGAATGTTTTCAAATAGCGCTGATACCCTCGAGTTATATTTCTTAGCCGCCTTCTTAATATCATCCCTATACAATCCCAGAATATCACGTTTCTCAATATCTGCTGCTGCAAAATCTCTGCCATTCTTTGCAAATGCAAGAACAGCCTGCGGCATGCCACCTACAAGCATGTATTCCTTGAATAAATGCATTGCTTTTGCATGCATCTTCTGGTCTAATGGCAGTTTCTTATCATAACATTCACCAATATACTCATAAAGAATTTCTTCGTTCATGTATACCATAAATTCTTCAAAATCCAGCGGATACATTTTTATTTTACGTTCCTCTGATGGCAATGTAATATTCTCTACATTTTCTCGAATTGATATCAAAGATCCTGTTTCAATATAATCAAACCTTCCATCAGCTACCAGATATTTTATAGCTTCCCTTGCTTTGGGAAACTTTTGAATTTCATCAAAAATAATCAGACTCTCCCTGGGGTACAAGCGCTTATTATATTCCAATGATATTGTCTGAAAAAAAATATCCAAATTCGTCAAATTATCAAAGCTATCGAGTATTTTTTTACTTGCTTTATTAAAATCTATAAGCACATATGACTTATATTCGTTTTTTCCTATTTCTTCTGCTACTGTTGACTTCCCTATTCGTCTTGCCCCTTCTATCAAAAGAGCTTTCTTCCCGTTATTTATTCTTTTCCACTCTAAAATTTTTGAATATATTTTTCTTTTAATTTCCATCTTACCCTCACAGTACGCAAAGTAGTTTTTCAGCAAATTATATACAGTACGCAAAGTAAATTATACTCTATTTGCCAATAAAACGCAAGGTAAAATCCAGATTATAAGCAATTACGGATGACAATCAACAAAGGAGCGGCTCATGCCGCCCCAGACTATATCGGGCAATTCTTACATCCACCCCATCATCTTCCCAATCCAATATATCAGTCCCAGCACCCAGCTTGTCAATATTCCATACAAAATCACCGGTCCGGCAATGGTGAATATTTTACAGCCCACGCCAAAGACCCAGCCTTCTGCTTGTGGTCAATAAGGACACAGTTTTAATTTAACCGCCAAAATCAGTCTTCCATCCAACTAATAATTTCCTGCTCCAATTTTACCTCCTTATCTAACATATACTTCATGACATCGCAATGTTTCCCCTCTTGCAGTAATCTCTCAGCCTTTTTCCTGTCATTATTTGTCAACCTTTTTGCATAATCCTTATATTTCACTAAATAATCGCAATTCATATACATTGGTTCAAAATCAATCTCTGTCCCCTGTCGCAAATGCTCCAGTATATAAAAGCCATCTGGATCAATATCTCCAAAATGCTTCCATTGAAGATTCGAATTCTCCTCATATATTTTTCTTATCAGTTTCTGCTTTGCCGAATTGTGATATCCACTCAAAAAGATCAAAAAGCTGCCTTCCCGCTTCATTCGATTAAATGAGGTCAGATTCTCTACAGTCATAACCTGAGCATCAAAAATCTGAACCTTTTCTAACCGCTTTATCATATCTGTGGAAAAAGCAAGCGACATATCATCACACACCTCCAGCTTACCACCATCCACAAACAAAAATGTAGCATTTCCTTTAAAATATACATAGGATGGATTCGAGAACACCAGATGCTCCGCTAACAAAATTCGTTCTACTTCACGTTTATCCTCTTTATCTTCTCCCGTCACCCCCAGCAACAGACCCTCATAGCTTCCAAAACGGCGCAGTAACCCACAGACATTAGAGCGATATTTTTGCTCCCAAAGCTTACTATCCTTCAATACAGCAATTGAAAGCTCACGCTCCAATATTTCCTGTTGATTTGTTAATATGAATTTGCATAGTTTAAGTATCCACTCTGCCTCCTCATAACTATACATTGCCTTTTTGTTGTCATCCAATCGTTGGTTCTGCTCCTGACAAAAAGAATCCAATATTGGATGTATCCCCAAAAAACTTTGGTACATTTCCTTCTGTTTCTGCTGAAGCGTATGTTTATCCTCTCTTTGCAGCAACACATAGTAAACTTGCCAACATTCCGGGATTGCCACCAATTTCTCCAGCCCTCGACTGCCACGCCGGATCTCCAGCAGTCTCTTCTGCTCAAGTTCTTCCATCTGGCTTTCAAAATCCCGTACCAGATCCACATCTGCATAATCAGAGTCATAAGAACCAAAAACCTTCGATGGAAGCACAGAAAAGCTCTGCGAAACCCGATTTTCTCCGGCATAAGTCTTGCTGTCCTCATATTTATCAAGCAACAATTCCAAAACCTTTTTTTGAAATTCACGAAGTGTAATCAGCATCCCCTTTTACCAATCCTTCCACTACATTTGTATATCGCCCGGTGATTACAAGGCTTACCGTTGACCCTATAAAAGCGCCGATACTGTTAATTTTTTCCGGAGGAGCTGCATAAATTACTTGGAAATTGTTTTCTTCAAAATATTTCACCATCTGCTCAATACGCTCTCTGGACAAAGCCGAAAAAGCCTCATCAATGAAGGCCAGTCTGGCACAACATACCTGCCTTGGGTAATACTGCATCAAGCTTGCTGCCAAGATGATGAAATATGGTGTCTGCTTCTCACCATTGCTTGCCGAACCCTGTTTCTGAGACAATTCCGCAACAATCTCATCTTTTCCCTGTCTGCTGGCAATTTCCATATCATAGACAAAGTATTTGCGGTAATCGGTGTATTCCTGCTCATCTTCTTCCTCTAAGATCACACTCAGGAATTCCTGAATATCTCTCTCCATTTCCTCATCATCACGATTGGAATTCATATAAACCTCCGGAGAATCCATATAACTCTCCAGCCTTTTGCAGATTCTGAAAAAGACGCTTCTGTCTGCCTTTTCTCTCATTACAAATTTGTAAGTATCATTTCCAAAAGGAATCTGGCGCAGTTCACGGTTAATAGCATCTATTTCTGTTTTTGCCTCCCGCACAGTATCACTAATCTCCGCCACAAAATCCGTCATAAATGCACTTTCCAGACGCGCCTCCTGTTCCTTCAGTCTGTTGTGTGCCTCTTCAATCTTGATATTGGCAATATTCCGGTATTCCTCCCGATAGAAGGGAATATAACCCACACCTCTCTTATTAATGTCAATTTCTGCCAATTTACAGTAAGTCAGCTGCGCCGTCTCCAGCTGTTTGACACATTCCTGAACTTCACCTTTTAAATTGTTGACAGTCTTTTGAGTAATAGCCTGCCATGTATCCGTTTTCCCTTTGATAAGTCTTTCATACTCTTCCAGCATAGGGCGCTTTAATTCCAGATGCTGCATGCATTGTCTGGTGTATTCCTGATTCAATTCATAAATTTCACCAGACAACAGCTTAAGCCTTGCTTCCCCATTGTTTCGATCCGAGTCACACCCTCCAATATCTTTAGTAATCACCTCGATTGCATTCTGTAAAGCATCATATTCTCGCTTTGCATCCTGCTGTTCCTGCAAAACAGCCATAAAATCCGGACTTTGCGTAATCTTGTCAATCTCCTTTTGTTTTCTTTGTTTCTCTAGTCGGACCTCTTCTAACATACCAGCTGCCCCAAAATGATAGTTCTCTAAATTCCAGTCGCATTTACGAATTTCTTCACGTCTCTTCTGAAGAATATCCAATGCTTTCTCTTCCTGTTGCAGGCTAATCTTCTTATCTTCCTTTGTCTCCAATGCTTTTTTCAACTGATGTCTGATTGCATCCTCACCCAGACAAAATTCCGTCTTCCTGATGTCCATATAGGTTACCGCATAGCTTTTAGCCAACATACCGTTTTTCATCAAACCGCCCTTGGGATATTCATGTAATTCCTCCAGAGAATCGCACAGATGTATTCCATTCAACAAATAATTGGCATATTTTCTGGCAAATACATTCGGAATTGTCAAAACCTCAGCTGCTGATCCCTGCACTACCTTTGTATCCGGCAGTTTATCCGTGATGACCACCTGTACATCATGAATTGCTTTTCGCTCCAGA
>JAGAUD010000019.1 GCA_017620975.1 Lachnospiraceae bacterium
ACCAAAGAAGGCAAGATGAAAGCAATCGTATCAATCACACTGGATGATGAATTTGTAGTTCATGACATCAAGGTCATTGAAGGCGAGAAGGGGTTATTTATCGCCATGCCCAGCAAGAAAGCTACCGATGGAGAATACAGGGATATTGCACATCCCATTAATTCTTCTACCAGAGAAAATATCCAGAAGATTATTCTGGAAAGCTATGAGAAGGCACTGCTGGAGCCGGATGCTTAAGGGATTAATTGATCCCAATATATATTATGTGAAAAGCGATATCGGTTTTCCGGCCGGATATCGCTTTTTGGCTTACCATATAGAGTATATAGAACTTGCTTAGTGATACTTGGGCAAATAATCCCCATGAGCCACAATCAGATCATCCACCATCTTCTTAATGGTATCGATATCCAGCTCACTGCCGGTATGAGGATCCAGCATAGCAGCCTGATAGATGTGCTCCAGCTTGCGGGTACGTGCAGCTTCAATGGTAAGCAGCTGTACATTGATGTTGGTCATATTCATTGCTGCGCACTGTACAGGCAGGGAACCTACGTAGCAGGGATGAATGCCGTGACCGTTTACCAGACAGGGAACCTCTACGCATGCTTCAGCGGGCAGGTTGGTAATCAGATGGTTGCTGTTGAGTACGTTACCGCCAATCTGGTAAGGGGTATTGGTAACGATGGATTCCATGATGCGGGAAGCATATTCTCTGGAACGCTCGTGCTCTTTGACACCGTTTTCCAGCAGCTCAGCATATTCTTTCTTCCAGGCAGCAATCTGATTCACACAGCGACGGGGATACTCGTCCAGAGGAATGTTGTATTTTTCAATCAGTTCAGGATACTTGCTCTTTATGTAGAACATATTGTATTCTGCATTATGCTCGCTGGATTCGGTACAGTAATAGCCGAAGTTGTTGATATAGTCCAGACGTACCTTGTCCTTAAATTCAGGATCAGCCATCTTACCGGCAATTCTGGATTTGATTTCAGGATAAAGGTCAATACCGTTCTTGTCCTTGAGTTCCAGAAGCCATGCCATGTGGTTGATTCCGGCAATCAGCTCCTTACGGCCTTCCAACTTATCTTCCATGTCCAGTTCTTTTAAAAGTCTGTCAGAACATACCTGAACACTGTGGCAGAGACCGATCGTATTTACAGAAGTGTAGCGCTGCATGTAACCGGAAAGCATTGCCATAGGGTTGGTGTAGTTTAAGAAGAGTGCATTGGGACATACTGCTTCCATATCATGAGCAAAATCTTCCATAACAGGAATGGTACGAAGTGCACGCATGATACCGCCGATTCCCAGGGTATCACCGATAGTCTGACGCAGACCGTACTTTTTCGGAATTTCAAAGTCCGTGATGGTACAAGGGTCATAAAGACCTACCTGTATAGCATTGATTACGAAGGATGCACCGCGCAGAGCATCTTTACGCTGTTCCACGCCCAGATAGCACTCGATTTTGCCGTAGCCGCCCTTTGCCTTGCGCATAGCTTCCAGAATGGTCTGGCTCTCTTTCAGGCGTTCGCCGTCGATATCATATAATGCAAAAACACTGTCTCTTAAAGCTTCGGAGCACATACAGTCTCCGATGACGTTGCGGGCAAATACAGTACTGCCTGCACCCATAAAAGTGATTTTCATAGAAAAACCTCCTTGTTTTTTTGTTACCCCTATTGTAACAAAAAATAAATAAAAAGGGATTGATTTTTGTTGCCTAAACTTGTTATTATGTTGGAAAAGGGAAAGGCGGATGAAAAGAATGAAAAAGGCCCCCATTGTAATAGATTATAAGTATGAGGGATTTAATCCGATACAGTTTGGCAGTGAAACCTGCGAACCGGGACATTCCTTTGGTCCCTGTGTGCGTACCCATTGGCTGCTGCATTACGTAGTATATGGATTTGGAAAATTTGAACGTGATGGTGTGAAGTGGTCGGTAAATCCCGGAGACATCTTTGTGATTCCGCCTTATGAGGAGACTTATTATGAGGCAGACCGACAGAAACCATGGAGATATATATGGATTGGATTTCATGCAAAGGAATCGCTGACTTCTGTTTTTGATCAACCGGTGATCCGCTGCCATGGAGTTGGAAATATTTTCGAAGATATGCTTCGCTGCCATAAGATGGAAAATGGCCGCAGTGCGTTTCTTAGCAGTAAGATGTGGGAGTTATATGCTATGCTGTTAGAGCAGGGAGAACTTTCCAATGATTATATTAAAAAGGCTCTTAACTGCATGAATTCTGAATATGTCAATGGAATTACCGTTCAGCAGGTGGCAGACAGACTGAATCTGGACCGCAGCTATTTTTATTCTATATTTAAAGCACAGATGGGTGTATCTCCACAGAAGTACCTGATTAACCTGCGTCTTGAGCGGGCTGCGGAACTGCTCACGGTCTATGGGGAATCTCCCTCTATGGCGGGGATTTCCGTGGGCTATCCGGATCTGTATCATTTTTCCAAGATATTTAAGCAGCATTTTGGAGTGTCCCCACGCAAATACCAACAGGATTATCAGCAGACGAAGCAGGATTTGAACGCTTAAATTCACGCAAACAACATGCTTGCAACCTTGAAGGATTTTGGTATAATGTTGCAAGAGACATTTCGAGTAAAGGAGACAGTTTATGTATATTATCGTAGGCCTGGGCAATCCCGGTAAAGAATATACGAACACAAGGCATAATATCGGTTTTGACTCAATAGACAAATTAGCAGAAGCGGAAGGCATTTCCGTTCTGGAGAAAAAGCATAAAGCCATTATCGGCAAAGGCTACGTAGCAGGCCAAAAAGCCATTCTGGCTAAGCCTCAGACCTATATGAATCTCAGTGGAGAAAGTGTCCGGGAGCTGATAGACTATTATAAGGTGGACGAAACAAGTGAACTCATTGTCATTTCCGACGATATCAGTCTGGATGTCGGGCAGGTGCGCATTCGCAAGAAGGGCAGTGCGGGCGGACACAATGGATTGAAGAGTATCATCGCTCACTTGGGACATGATAATTTCATGCGCATTAAAATGGGCGTAGGTGAGAAGCCTAAAGGATATGATCTGGCAGATTATGTGCTGGGGCATTTCACTCAGGATGAGCGCAAACAAATGGATGAGGCAGCGGGAAGGGCCGTGGAGGCAATCCGCATGATGGTTACGGGTGAAGTGGATGCAGCGATGAATCAATTCAATCGTAAGAATAGCTAAGAGAGGCATAAAGAAATCGAGGAGGACGGACATGCAGGCATTACTTGCTCCGCTTCAGGAGCTGGCAGAGTTTGGGCAGATCAAAGAATCCATTCGCAGGAAAAACGGGCCGGTATCTGTAACAGGCTGCGTGGATTCTCAGAAATTGCATATGATTTACGGGTTGTCCGATGGCCTTAAATGTAAGGTCATCGTTACTTACAGCGACTTAAAAGCCCGGGAAATTTATGAAGAATACAAATTCTACGACCGGAATGTGATGCTGTATCCTGCCAAGGACCTGATTTTCTTTCAGGCAGATATTCATGGAAATCAGCTGACCAGGGAGAGAGTGCGTCTGCTTCGCAGGCTCAGCGAAGGGAAGCCGGTGACCATTGTGACTACTTTTGCAGCACTGATGACACCACAGGTCATGTGGAATCGTGAGACAGACCTGATAGAGGTATGTAAGGGCGGCGTGCTGGATGAACGCAAGCTGGCAAAGAAGCTGGTAGCTCTCGGGTATGAGAAGAATTATCAGGTGGAAAGTCCGGGTCAGTTCTCCATTCGCGGCGGTATTGTAGATATCTTTGATCTGACAGAAGAGAATCCTTACCGAATAGAGCTTTGGGGAGATGAGGTGGATTCCATCAGAAGCTTTGATGCGCAGAGCCAGAGGTCAATTGAGAATCTGGAAAGCATCACGGTGTTCCCGGCGACAGAGTTCGTGCTGGAGGAAGAACAGATCCGGGCAGGTATCAAGCGTCTGGAGCAGGAAGCGGTAAGGCAGGAGAAAATTTTCAGAGATGCCCACCAGTCGGAGGAAGCCCACCGCATTGTGACACAGGTAAAAGAGCTGAAAGAGCAGATGCTGGAGCTGCATACGGGAGTCAATCTGGAGGGATATATCCGATATTTCTATGAAGATACGATGACCTTGCCTCAGATCCTGATACAGATGGACAAAGGAGCAGGAAGACTGGCTTTTTTCCTGGAGGAGCCTGTGAGAATCAAGGAGCAGGCGGATGCCATCGAACTGGAATTTCGGGAAAGCATGGAACAGCGTGCAAGAAAAGGATATGTGTTACCGGGACAGATGAACCTTCTCTACAGCTGTGAACAGGTCACTGCCAGATTGTTAAAAGCGCCGGTGGTGTCCATAGCCACCATGGAAGCGAAAAACCCCTTGTTCCAGGCTATACAGAAATTTGACATTGCCGCCAGGAGTGTGGCTTCTTATAATAACAGTTTTGAGACGCTGGTCAAGGATCTTGCGCGGTATAAGAAGAATGGGTATCGGGTACTTCTGCTGTCCGGCTCCCGTACCAGAGCTAAAAGACTGGCAGAGGATCTGCGCGACAATGAGCTGAGTGCCGTGTATACGGAGGATCCTTTCCGCGAAGTACTGGAAGGTGAAGTACTGACTTATTATGGTTATGTGAACCGGGGATTTGAGTATCCTATGTTAAAGTTCGTGGTAATCTGTGAGTCGGATATTTTTGGTGCGGAGAAAAAGAAGAAAAAGAAGAAGCGTCTGTATCAGGGGCAGAAAATCAATGATTTTAATGAATTGAAGGTAGGAGATTTTGTCGTTCATGAAACCCATGGGCTGGGTATTTACCAGGGCATTGAGAAAGTGGAAATGGGCGGCGTAGTCAAGGACTATATCAAGATCCAGTATCGTGACGGAGGCAATCTCTATGTCCTGGCTACCGGTCTGGATGTGATTCAGAAATATGCTTCTGCAGATGCTAAGACACCGAAGCTAAATAAGCTTGGCACGAAAGAGTGGGAGCGGACGAAGACCAAGGTGCGTACCGCCGTCAACGAGGTGGCCAAGGATCTGGTAGAACTGTATGCCAAAAGACAACAGACAGAAGGCTATCAGTATGGTCAGGATACGGTGTGGCAGAAGGAATTTGAAGAGATGTTTCCTTTTGAGGAAACGGATGATCAGCTGATGGCTATTGCAGATACCAAGGCTGATATGGAAAGCCGCAAAATCATGGATCGTCTGATCTGTGGTGATGTAGGCTATGGGAAAACAGAGATTGCTATCCGTGCTGCTTTTAAGGCAGTGCAGGAAGGAAAGCAGGTGGTTTACCTGGTACCTACTACCATCCTTGCCCAGCAGCATTACAATACGTTTGTGCAGAGAATGAAGGATTTTCCCGTACGCATTGACCTCATGAGCAGATTCCGTACCTCTGCCCAGCAGAAGAAGACGATTACAGATTTGAAGAAAGGCTTTGTGGATATTATAATTGGTACTCACAGAGTGCTTTCCGATGATATCGAATATAAAGATTTGGGACTTCTGATCATTGATGAAGAGCAGCGCTTCGGTGTGGCACATAAGGAAAAGATCAAGAAGTTAAAAGAAAATGTGGATGTGCTGACGCTGACTGCAACACCCATTCCCCGTACGCTTCACATGAGCCTGATCGGTATCAGGGATATGAGTGTGCTGGAGGAGGCACCAAACGACAGGCTGCCGATCCAGACTTATGTCATGGAATATAATGAAGAAATGGTGCGGGAAGCTATTGTCAGGGAGATGACCAGAGGCGGTCAGGTTTACTATGTCTATAACAGGGTCAATAACATTGCGGATATCGCAGCAGGAATTGCCAAGCTGGTGCCGGAAGCCAATGTGGCGTTTGCTCATGGCCAGATGAAAGAGCATGAACTGGAGCGGATCATGTATGATTTCATCAATGGAGAGATCGATGTGCTGGTGTCTACTACGATTATTGAGACCGGGCTGGATATCTCCAATGTAAATACCATGATTATCCACGATTCCGATAATCTGGGACTTTCCCAGTTGTATCAGCTTAGAGGACGCGTAGGGCGTTCCAACAGGACGGCTTATGCTTTCCTCATGTATAAAAGGGATAAGATGCTCAAAGAGGTGGCAGAAAAGCGCTTGGCTGCCATTAAAGAATTTACGGAGTTGGGAAGCGGCTTTAAGATTGCAATGCGCGATCTGGAAATTCGTGGAGCAGGTAATCTGCTGGGAATGCGCCAACACGGTCATATGGAGGCCGTGGGCTATGATATGTACTGTAAGATGCTGAATGAAGCGGTGAAGAATCTGAAAGGTATTCCCACTGCTATGGATTTTGCTACGGTGGTGGATTTGGATGTGGATGCTTTCATTCCTCCGACCTACATTGTCAATGAAGTGCAGAAGCTGGATATCTATAAGCGTATCGCAGGGATCGAGAATGAAAAAGAGCGGGACGACATGCGGGATGAACTGTTAGACCGTTTCGGCGAAATTCCTGTGTCCGTGGATAATCTGCTGCGTATTTCACTGATTCGGGTGGCTGCCCACTCCCTGTATTTGACAGAGGTAAAGGGCAAAAATGAGAGGATCACGCTGACGTTTCGTCCGGATGCAGGCATTGACCCGCTGGGGATTCCGGTGCTTTTAAGAAAATATGGAGATAACTTAAAGTTTACGGCTTACGGCAATCCTTTTTTCACATACCGATATAAAAAGACAGGGCTGGCGGAAAGGGATGCCCGGCTTCTATTAGATACGACAGAAGACCTTCTTCGGGAGATGAAGTCGATTTTCCGGGAAAGAGAGGAAGACAAATGATGCAGTCTGAATTTGTCAGGATTATGACAGCGGTTATGGATGTGGGAGAGATGATGCTGACTTCCGGTGCAGAGGTTAATCGTGTGGAAGACACGCTTAACCGTATACTGCATGCGTATGGGTGCGTAAGGGTGGATGTATTTACCATTACATCCAGTATTGTGGTGACGGCTCGGACTGCAGATGGCGAAAGCTTCACTCAGACCAGGCGCATTCAGGATTATGTGACGGATATGTATAAAATAGAACGGTGCAATGCACTGTCCAGAAAAATCTGCAAGAGTGCGCTGCCGGCGGAAGAACTGCAGAAAGAGGTTGAGGGAATCCGAAAGGAAAAGAGCTATCCGGGATGGGTGCGATTACTTGCTTATGGAGGCATCTCGGCGGTTTTCTCCATATTTTTCGGGGGAACCTTTGGTGATGGAGCGGCAGCGCTTCTTTGCGGACTGATTCTGTTTGGGGCAATCGAACTGTGCAATAAGCTGAAACTGCAGCGTATCATCCTGACGATTCTGTGCTCTGCAATTGTGGGACTGGGGGCTGTGCTCTTCACCGGAATCGGGCTGGGGAATTCAGTGGACAAGATTATCATTGGGAATATCATGTTGTTGATACCGGGAATTTCACTTACCACGTCTGTGAGGGATATGATCAGCGGAGATACCATCAGTGGACTGCTGGGATTATGTGAGGCAGTGATTCGTGCGTTGGCTATTGCGGTGGGATTTGCACTGGTGCTGTGGGGATTCCCGGGATAACCGGAGAGTTAGAATAACCGGTGAGTGAGAGTATGATAGGGACAGGATGGCTGAGAATGTGAAAGAGACGTTTGAATCAGAAGATGACAGCATTTCAGCCGCCTGGCCGGATGGGAGACAATAAGATGAATGAAGTACTTCAGACATGTATGGGTATGCTGGGAGCTATTGGTTTTGCGGTATTGTTTCATGTAAAAGGGAAGAAGTTGATTGTGGCAGCAGTAGGAGGCGGTTTGTCCTGGATCGTTTATCTTATAGTGCTGGAACGCTATGGGGACAAGGCACTTGGACTCCTGGCTTCTACGGTTACGGTAGGTATTCTGGCAGAAATTCTTGCGAGAGTGATGAAGACACCGGTGACCATACTGCTTGTGCCGATGCTGATTCCCTTGATACCGGGAGGAGATTTGTATTATACGACCAGTTATCTGGTGCAAGGACAGGCAGAGGAATGTGCGAAGAGTTTGGATCTGGTGATCCGCGAGGCCGGCGCAATTGCTTTCGGAATCATTCTGGTGACATGTATGGTACAGGTGACGATGCAGCTGGCGAACAGGCTAAAGATGGTCAAGGAACACTGAATTGAGAGAGGAATAATGGACTTTAAATATGATACCTTCTTATCAGAACAAGGAAATGTGGATTTTGATAAGGAGGTATTTTCAGATGAAAGGATATACTACTTCAATGGGTTATATGGGACTGGTGAACGGAGCATATATTTTATTTGCATCTGAGGAGGAATATCGGGAATATCTGGAGGGTTAAATCTTGTTAATTTACCTTCCCTATGATAAACTGTAAATATAGTTGAAAGTTCAACAGAGTTGATGGTGCAGAAGATGGAACTGACGGGCAGAAACGATGGAGACACGAACGATATAGAATAGAGAAGAAGTTAGTTAGAGTATAACAGGAGAACGTGTATGGGCAGACGGGTAGCAATTGGTATTCAGAATTTTAAAGAAATTATTGAAAACAATTACTTTTATGTTGATAAAACACCATTTATCAGGGAATGGTGGGAGAGTGGAGATGCAGTAACCCTTATCACACGTCCTCGCCGCTTTGGAAAAACGCTGACTATGAGCATGGTAGAGCAGTTCTTTTCCCTGGAGTATGCCGGTGGAAGTGATTTGTTCGAAGACCTGTCCATCTGGCAGGAAGAGAAGTATCGTAATCTGCAGGGAACTTATCCGGTTATATTCCTTAGTTTTGCAGGTGTGAAAGAAACTTCTTTTGAACAGGCAAGAAAAGCTATATGCCAAATTATCAAGAGATTATATGACAATTACGATTTCCTCCTAGAGGGGGATTTGTTAAATGAAAGTCAAAAAGCAGAATTCCGAAATATATCTGTAGATATGGAGAATTATGAGGTCTCGTTTTCAATCAATACATTAACCATGTATTTATATCGTTATTATGGTAAGAAGGTTATCATGCTATTAGATGAATACGATACGCCTATACAGGAAGCCTATGTCAATGGATACTGGGAAGAACTGACAGCTTTCATCAGAAGTTTGTTTAATTCTACATTTAAGACCAATCCTTATCTGGAACGGGCCATTATGACAGGGATCACCAGAGTGAGTAAAGAATCAATCTTTTCAGATTTGAATAATCTGAAGGTTGTAACAACCACGTCCAATGAGTATGCAGACTGCTTTGGGTTTACTGAAAAAGAAGTGTATGCTGCAATGGATGAATGTGGTCTTGCTGAAAAGGAAGAGGTGAGGAAATGGTATGATGGATTTGCTTTTGGAGATAAACGTGATATTTACAATCCGTGGTCCATTTTAAATTATCTGGATACAGGGAAAATTATGACCTATTGGGCAAATACCAGTTCCAACAGTCTGGTTGGAAAGCTGATCCGGGAGGGAAGCAAGAACATAAAAGCGTCCTTTGAAGCATTATTGGATGGAGAACACTTAAGAACCCATATCGATGAGCAGATTGTATACAATCAGTTGGATGCGGACGAACAGGCAATCTGGAGTCTGCTGCTGGCCAGTGGGTATTTGAAGGTGATAAGCTATGAAGAATATGGTCCGGAGGAGATCATTTCACCGGAATACGAGCTGGCACTGACCAATCTTGAGGTGAAAATCATGTTCCAGAATATGATTCGACGGTGGTTTGGAGAAGTAAAATCCGACTATAATGATTTTGTAAAAGCCTTGCTTTTAGGGGATGTAAAATCCATGAATCATTACATGAATCGGGTGGCACTTAAAACCTTCAGTTATTTTGATACAGGAAAGGCACCCTCGGAAGCAGAGCCGGAGCGTTTTTATCACGGTTTTGTGTTGGGATTGATTGTGGAATTAAACGGCAGATATATTGTCACTTCCAACCGGGAAAGCGGTTTTGGCAGGTATGATGTAGTGTTAGAACCGTTAAAAGGAAATGATTTCGCATATATTTTAGAATTCAAGGTTCATGATCCGGAAGATGAGAAGACACTTAAAGATACGGTGGCAGCGGCTCTTGACCAGATCAGGGAGAAGCAGTATGAAGCCGTACTTTTATCAAAAGGAGTTCCGGCAGAACGTATCCGGAAGTATGGGTTTGCCTTTGAAGGGAAAAAAGTATTGATTAGCCCCTAAATATGTAATATTATACTAAATATCAACGAACAGGAGCAGATGCAACCTGTTTTGCGGAAGCGGCAAATGCCAATCAAAGGAGAGTAAAATATTATGAAAAAAGAATTCGACTTATTATCCCTGGGAGAACTGTTACTGCGTCTGTCTCCACCTGATAATGAAAGAATGAGCAGAGGAGGTACCTTTAATAAACAGGTAGGAGGCGCAGAACTGAACGCCATTACCGGAGCTGCCATGCTGGGACTTCGCTGTGGTATCATTTCCAAACTGCCTGCCAATGATCTCGGTACTTTTGTAAAAAATACAATTCGCCAGGGCGGTGTCAGTGATGACTACCTGGTATACGACAGTGATAAAGATGCCAGACTGGGCGTGTATTATTATGAAAATGGTGCTTACCCCAGAAAGCCCCGCATCGTCTATGACAGGAAAAATACCTCCGTCAATAAGATTCAGATAGCAGACTACAGTGACAACATGTACAGTTCTGCCAGATGCTTCCACACCAGCGGTATCACACTGGCGCTGAGTCCTCAGGTAAGAGAGACTGCCATTGAAATGATCAAGCGTTTTAAGGCAGAGGGAGCAATCATTTCCTTTGATGTGAACTTCCGCGGTAATCTGTGGAGTGGTCCGGAGGCTAAGGAATGCATAGAAAGGATTCTTCCTTATGTGGATATATTCTTCTGTTCAGAGGATACAGCCAGACTCACTTTCCTGAAGGAAGGCGATGTCCGAAGCATTATGAAGAGCTTTACTGAAGAATATCCTATTTCCCTTGTAGCCTCAACCCGGAGAATTGTTCACAGTCCTAAGAGACATACCTTTGGTTCTATCATTTACAGTGCAAAAGATGATACTTTTTACGAAGAAGCTCCTTATGCAGATATTGAAGTGGTTGACCGTATCGGAAGCGGGGATGCCTATATCTCAGGTGTATTGTATGGATATTTAACTTATGAAGGAGACTATCAGAAAGCTCTGGAATACGGTAATGCCATCAGCGCATTGAAAAATACCATTCCCGGCGACCTTTTGTGTACAGATTTAAAAGAAATCGACGGTATTATCAAAGAACATAAATCCACCGGGCGTATCGCGGAAATGGATCGATAAACGCGGTACCTTTGGATGTATGCGCATGCGCTTTTCCTGCCAGTGGCTGACGTGTGAACTGTGGCGTAAGTAACAATGTTTTTACCATTTTAATAAAAATTAAGTTGCCATGTTCCCCAGGATGTGGGATAATGTAGCATATCGGAAGGAAATCAAGCGCTCGCGAAGCGAGCATTTGATTTCACCCGATATGCTAACGAGAAAGTCAGGTGCGAAGCACCGTAGGCGCGAGAGCGCCGTGAGCGCGAAGCGCGGGACTTTCGAGTATGACAGAAAGGAAATCAAGCGCTCGCGAAGCGAGCATTTGATTTCACCCGATATGCTAACGAGAAAGTCAGGTGCGAAGCACCGTAGGCGCGAGAGCGCCGTGAGC
>JAGAUD010000020.1 GCA_017620975.1 Lachnospiraceae bacterium
CGTTATAAAAATGCTTGTCTAAAACGTTAAAGTATGTTAATCTATTCATGGCAGTGGTAGTGATGATCCTGTGCGTATAAGGTTGTTATTTTGTGGTGATTTAACAATACCTTATTTAGGACTCATTTACCACTGTTTTTTATTTGAGAAAGCTGACGCAACTTCAAATAGCCAGGTACACTTCCTTTTGAAATAGAGTTTAACTAACAAATGTAGGAGAAATTAAAAGCATTCTGCTACCTTCCAATCAATAATTTAATCCAGGACCGAATCTCTGAAAAGCGGTTTGGCTTCCTGGATTTTTAACGTGTGTTTAAAGAATTGTTTTTAATGCCATTTTTTTGTGGTAAATGCCGATTTTGTTGTAAGCGCCTCAAAAGATGGCATAGTGTAAATTGACAGATTCCCTGCTATACTAACTACATCATAGTTTGAGGCACTTTTATTCTTATAATTCAGCCTGCATTCCTGTGGCAGCGTCGCTGACCAGGGCAGGTAATTGTCTATGATCTCAGGATGTTCCGGATAGTGATTGTTTGGCATCTAACTCAAAAGATACTTTAAGTATGCAAATACATCCAAATCATTGAGACGGGCACTTTCTACCAAGGTATAGAGTACAGCGTTCGCCTTCACACCCGTCCGGACATAAGCCAGTCGAATTGCTGCCAGATTATTATGAGAGAATTAGGGTCTCATGAATAATTCAGGTTTAATTAAAATGGAACCGAAATATAATATCTTCCAGCAGTTTTGCTAACAAATTATAACGATAAAGCCAGGATAAAATCTCACTCTCCTGGGTATACACCAAAATCTGTTGCCCCAGCATACCAAGCGAAGAATTCATTGCAAAAATAAATACTGTCCAAAGAATTATCACTGTCTCCAGAGCTCCCGCTACGATTCCCAATAACTTATCTGCCCAGTGAATAATGGGCAGCTTTGAGATCAATTTTGCCGGGAAAAATACCAGTCCCAGGAGGTGATGTGCAATTCCAAGCAGACCCAATAAGAATACTGCAATGATCACTCCCAGGAATTCCTTTTTCATGTAGCTCTGTAAACCATGGCCAATCAATGCTATTACAATGCAAAGAACCAACAGGGACACAAATGAAATAAGCTCCTTTACCATGCCCTTTTTGTATCCTTCGGCAATCTTCCATATCAGCACAATCAGGACAATAATACTCATAATATTCATAGTCTTTCCTCCTTAGCATCCATCACTTCAGTTGAATCGTATCCAGACTGTCTCCGCTTACCAGCAAATATTTATATGCAGTTTTCAACGGCAGCATCAAGCGGGCTGACTTATCGAAACTGCCGCTGTACTTTTCTTCATTCTTGAATGTCATGATACTACATTCCGCATCATTATAAACAATAAATGAATCTTTTTCAAAGATGATATCTGTATATTCCATATTAAAATAGTAAGTACCTACCTGCTCGCAGTTCACGTTGTAAACATTCATCATATACAACGAGCTGCCGGTTTCAGCGTAAAAGACCAGTCCAATGTAATTTTCATCATAAAACACAGCTTTTACTTCCTGATTATACATAAACTGAGCCTGAGGCACCGGTATATGATCACCTTTATACATAATCATCATATCATCGCCTACTGCAAAAGAAGTTTCATCATTCATGAACCGTACATAAGGAATCAAAAGATCTTTATATTCCTGTACACGCACAAGATAATCGGCAATATTGGCACCCACAGGTCCTAAATTGTAAAATGCAATATTCGTCTTCTGCACACCGGCATCCAGATATATGTAAGCAATCTGAAGCAATTCTCCGTTAGGAGACAGGCTCACTGCCATAGGATAACCACTGCCGGACATAGTAGCTTGTCCTTCAAAAAGGAGTTCACCTTCTGCTGAGTAAGTATTATAATGAGCAGCTCCTGTGTCTGCCATCACTACAGTCACTCTGCCGTTAGCAGCAACGGACACACTTCTAATGGGAAAATTTGTTGCAAAGCTCCCTAATACCTTATCTTCACTCATCACATATACCTCTCTGCCATTATAAGAAGCAATCGCCGCCACATCCCGGCAGATATCCAGCAGCACATCCTGAATTTCGTAAGTCTGATTCCAGATGATGTTTCCTCTCACGTCGGTACAATGGGCACCATCTCTGCTGTATGTCAAAACAGAATCACCCAGTCTCACATCTGTTGTTCCCTCAGCCTTCTCTCTCTCCAGACTGGATATAGTATCATAAGATGTATAAATATGATTCTTGTATTGAACCGACACCAGGGCAATCAGGATACCAATAATGCAAAGTACAAGTGCTACTCTCAGCAGCCCTTTCAAACGGTGTCTGCGTATTTTGTCCTGATAATCTGTTTTTTTCTGAATCTTTTCTCTTTGGTAAATGTGTATCTCTGCCATTTTCTACCTCACAAAAGCATGTACTTCATGCTAAGATAAGACCATTATAGCATATTTCTCTCATTAAGGAAGCAGAATTTTTTGTCCAAATCGAATATCATCAGGGTCTTCGATTTCATTAAGATCACAAATATCCTTGACCCGGCTATCTGTTCCATAGGTATTGATACTGATAGATGTCAGAGTATCACCTTTTTTGATTACATAAGTGACAGGTGCAGAAGCCTGTACGGAGGCCTCCTGTGACACTTCTGTTTCTGCTGCTTTACTATCATTGGCGTTCGCTTCATTCATTTCGGATGCGCTTTCGCTTGTACCTGCGCTGTTTCCGGCTGTGCTTTCTACTGTCACTCCACTTTCGCTCGTACCTGCACTTTCAGCAGTCTCTCCATTTTCACTCGCATCTGCATTTTCTGCGGCAGCCTCACTTTCATTCTTATTATCTTCAGTCGATTCCACGTTTTCTGACTGTTCTTCACTACTTATTGTAGTCTGAATCCCGGCAGCGTTCTCCTGCTGAATAGCATCCGTCAGCTTGTCCTCCGTCACCAGCGTATTACTTTGTCCTGCTGACTGCTGTGTCTCTGAATCCGGCAGCTTTTGCTCCGTAAATTCTGCTATCAGCTGCTTCCCTGCTGTCTGGATAGCTTCCATTCCTTGAAAACCATTCATGCCTGCAATTCCCAGCACGCATAAAAGCAGGAAAACAGCCGCCACAGCAGTCTTCATCATACCCAAATGACTCTTTGAGGTTTCCTTCTGTTCTTTCCGCTTTTCAGCTCCCTCCTCCGGCTGCTTATCCATAACTTCTCCGCGATATTGTGCCCTTCTTTCCTCCTGCCGCCTTCTGACCCGTTCAAATTTTTCCTGGTCCACAGTCTCAGGAGGCACTTCCTCTTTTCGGGAATCCAGCATGTAAGCCAGCATTACGTCATTTTTCTCATAAAAACATGCATAACCTTTTATGTACCTGCAGGTTCCCTGCTCGCATACGTGAAAGCCTTCTACCATCTCTCCGTCCAGCAGCCGATAACCCAGGAATTCGTAATCTGAGAAATAACGTTTTCTGAGTTTATCAATTTCCTGATTCTGTGCCTGAGAAAGATGACGCAACTCTTTCTGGATGGAATTTATTTTGGCGGCACCATAGAAAAAAACATAGGCTGCTCCATTTTCCTCTTTGCGTACACCATACAGCGCAATGGCCATATTCCTGTTCTCTGCCAGACGATTCATCTGCTTGATATAGGATACCACGTAATCCTCTACATATATCCTGCAGTGTTGATCTGCTTCACCGATTTGTGTAATATTCTTTGGCAATTCCATATAAAAATACCTCCCACACCGTTTTACATCAATATATCACCGGTGCGCGAGGTATTTTATCAATCTTTGTCGTGATTTTTAAAGAACCTTTCGACATTCTTTGCAGAGGCCGCCTGCCGGGCTGTACAAGCCCCATATTTTAAGGTTCTGTACGCTTTTTATTCAAAGCTATATACTGTCACAGAATCGTATTCTCTGCCGTCCCCAAAAATGCAGGAAGGGAATGAAGGCTCATTGGCACTGTTGGGATAGTACTGGGTCTCCAGGCACAGTGCGTAACGCTTCTGATATGCAGCGCCGCCTTTACCGGGCTGTCCATCCAGGAAGTTGCCTGCATAGAACTGTACGCCGGGCAATGTAGTAGATACTTTCATGGTCAGCGCACCATCAGGGGACTTCACAGTTGCAAAATGCTTCAAACTGCCGTCCCAGCCATCAAGTACCCAGTTGTGATCATATCCGCCGGCCAGATTCAGCTGTTCAAAATCAGCATCAATTTCCAGACCTATCTTCTTAGACTGGGTAAAGTCCATAGGAGTGCCTGCTACAGGTGCAATCTCGCCTGTAGGAATCAGGTTGGCATTGACCGGTGTATAATGGGAAGCTTTCAGCCAAAGCTCATGCTCGGAATTGACACAGCTGCCCTGTCCCATCAAATTAAAGTAGGAATGGTTGGTAGGATTGATGACTGTCTTCTTATCGCTGACTGCATGATACCGGATTTTCAGATCATTCTCCTCTCCCAACGTATAAGTTACAACAAATTTCTTGTTTCCCGGGAATCCCATGGAACCATCCCGATCCTCCAGTGTGAAAGTGACACTGTTGTCAGCACATTCTGCTGCCCACATTCTCTTGTGATATCCCTCTTCCCTGTGACTATGCAGATTGTTGGTACCATCATTTGCATCCAGTTTAAAGGATTCACCGTCTATGCTAAAGCCTGCATTGTCGATACGGTTGGCATTAGGTCCGATAGTAGCTCCAAAGAAATCAGGATTAGAAAAATACTCTTCCAGTGTATCAAATCCCTGTACTACATCTCTGATTTCTCCTTTTGCATCCGGTACCAGCAAATTTACCAAAAGTGCACCGAAATCTGTTACGGAAGCTTTCATTCCTTTACTGTTAGAAATGGTATAAAGCGTTACCTGCCTGCCATCTTTGCTTGTTCCAAACTTACTGCTTACGATTGCCATGATAAGTTCCTTTCTGTGTTTATGCTATATTCTCCTGCAGTTCTGCCGCCGGTCACTTTTGTACCGGCCAAGATGTGCCATTCTACATCTCTACTCTGCCGTCCAGCGCACGGAGCAATGTCACTTCATCAATGTACTCCAGGTCTCCGCCCACCGGCACACCGCTGGCGATTCTTGTCACCTTCACGCCGGTAGGCTTAATTAACTTACTGATATACATGGCTGTGGTCTCACCTTCCAGGCTTGAGTTGGTGGCTATAATGACTTCCTCTACGTCGCCCTTCAGGCGTTCAATCAGTTCCTTCAACCGGATATCATTTGGACCGATCCCCAGCATGGGAGAGATAGCACCATGTAGTACATGATAGACACCGTCGTATTTCCCGATCTTCTCATAAGCTGCCAGATCTCTGGTATTTTCCACCACCATGATCATCTTGTGATTACGTCCCGTATTGGCACACACCGGGCAGATATCCCGGTCGGTCAAAGTAAAACACTCCTTACAGTACCGCACATTGGCCTTGGCCTCTACGATGACATTAGCCAGACGGTTCACTTTGTCCTGTGGCATATTGATCAGATGAAAAGCCAGCCTCTGTGCGGATTTATTGCCGATACCCGGCAGTGCCGCTAGCTCTTCGATCAATTTATTGATATGTCCGCTATACAGCTCCATTAGAAGGGAAATCCTCCTCCCAGGCCGCCTGTCATCTTGCCCATCAAAGCAGAAGCTGCTTCTTCTGCCTGGCGCAGTGCTTCATTGGTAGCAGCTACGATCAGATCCTGCAGCATCTCGATATCATCGGGATCCACTACTTCTTCGGTCAGCTTCACACTGACAATTTCTTTCTTACCGTTTACCTTTACCTCAACAGCTCCGCCTCCGGCTGTAGCCGTAAATTCCTTTACCTCCAGCTCCTTCTGTCCTTCCTCCATCTGACGCTGCATTCTCTGTGCCTGCTTCATCAGATTGTTCATATTTCCGGGCATCATACCACCCGGATATCCTCCACGTTTTGCCATGGTTTTAATCCTCCTCTTCTATTTCCATATGAATGACCTGTGAAAGGTCAACATAATTCTGTTCAAATTCCTGTTTGGTAGTCACGGTCTGAATGGTGACCGCCACCTCTTTTCCGCTAAAGTCTGCAAGCAGACGCTCCAACAGTTCTTTATTTTCCGGATGATGGGTAAAGTAATCACTTGCCAGTCCATCCTCCAGTACCATTAAAAGGCCGTTATCATTTCCAAGGCTCAGCTTCGCAGTTTTTAAGTATAGGCGCATGGGATTCTCTGCGCTGCCCACAATAGAAGGCCATTTGGATACGATATCTTTGATATCCTCGGGAATTGCTTTAGGCAGAGACTGTTTCACACCGGGTGCAGCCATTCCCGTAGCGCCATTAGCACCTTTTCCATAGCTGCCGGCACCATCCCCGCCGCCCTGTCCATTCCCGCCTATGATGCCGGGATAGCCGCCGGAACCGTCTGCAGCGATCACTACGCCGTTCTCCAGTTTCTCCTCCATCTCCCGTATTCGATCAACAAGCGCCTCCTTATTGGTCTCCATAGCAGGCTTGCACAACTTGATCAGGGCAATCTCTACCAGAATCCTTTTCTGGGAGGCAAATCGAATCTGCCCCGACAATTCAGAAAAAATACGGATATAGCGAATGATGCGATCCATCTCTATCATCTGTGCCTCTTCTTTCAGGCGAGCCAGATTGTCAGAAGACATGTCAATGACATCCTCCAGGTTATCGGAAGACTGTACCAGCATCAGATTGCGCAGATACCAGGTGAAATCTGTCACAAACTGAGTCAGTTCCCGTCCCTGCATGACGATTTCTTCCAACAGCGTGACGCACCCCAGTACATCTCTGTCCAGCACATGGCGCAGAAGACGGCTGAATACCTCTGTATCTACCGCCCCCAGCACATCCAGCACTTTATCATACGTAAGTTCTCTTCCAAGATGGAAAGCAATACACTGATCCAGAAGGCTCAATGCATCTCGCATGGAACCGTCTGCTGCCTTGGCAATATAGCGAAGTGCTTTCTCTTCCACCTGTACCTGCTCAGCTGCGACCAGTTCCTGCATACGTCCCGTAATGGTATCAATGGAAATTCTTTTAAAATCATATCTCTGGCACCTGGAAAGTATGGTAATAGGAAGCTTATGCACTTCCGTGGTAGCCAGAATAAAAATAACATAGGAAGGGGGCTCTTCCAACGTTTTAAGTAACGCATTGAACGCACCGATGGACAACATGTGTACCTCGTCGATGATATACACCTTATATTTTCCTTCCGCAGGAGAATAAGATACCTCATCCACGATTTCCCTGATATTATCCACACCGTTGTTAGAGGCTGCGTCAATCTCAATGACATTCATGCTGACCCCCGCAGCAATTGCCCTACAGATGCGGCATGTTCCGCAAGGCCCTTCTTCTGTAGGATTCTCACAGTTAACCGTTCTGGCAAAGATTTTGGCAACTGTTGTCTTGCCGGTACCACGGGTACCGGTAAACAGATACGCATGCCCGATACGGTTCGCCCGGATCTGGTTCTTTAAGGTAGTCACGATATGATCCTGTCCCTTTACATCTGCAAAGGTATCCGGTCTGAACTTACGGTATAGCGCTGTGTATGACATATTTTACCAATCCCTTTCCCTGCAAATGGCGAGAGCTGAAGCACTCTAATCGCCAAAGCAGATACCTAACAGCTTGGCCTCTTTTACAATAGAAGCGTCAGGTGATACCATCTTAAGTTTACCGGCTACTTCTTCCAGAGGCACACGAACAATTTCCCGGTTCTTGTATCCTACCATAAAACCATACTCTCCGTCCAGTATCAATTTACCGGCTTCGGAACCCAAACGGCTTGCAAATACACGGTCATAAGGACAAGGACTTCCGCCTCTCTGCATATGCCCCGGCACTGTCACGCGTACTTCACGTCCTGTCTTCTTCTGAATCTCAGCTGCCACTTCATAAGAAACGGAAGGATAAGCATAATTTTCCATTTTCTTCTTATATTCTTTCTTAGACAGCTTGGCATCCTGTTTGGATATAGCACCTTCTGCTACGGCGATGATCGTGAAACGACTGCCGTTCTTGTCTCTCTCTTCGATCTTCTCTATTACCTTATCGATATCATAAGGAATCTCAGGGATCAGAATGATATCAGCACCGCCTGCCATGCCGGCATTCAGCGTCAGCCAGCCCACTTTATGCCCCATTACTTCCACAATAAATACACGTCCGTGGGAAGCTGCCGTAGTATGGATGCAGTCAATGGCATCAGTTGCAATATTTACTGCACTCTGGAATCCGAATGTCATATCAGTTCCCCACAGATCATTGTCGATTGTCTTGGGCAGGGTCACTACATTTAAGCCTTCCTCTCTAAGCAGATTAGCAGTCTTGTGTGTACCGTTACCACCCAGGATTACCAGACAGTCAAGCTGGAGCTTGTGATAGTTCTGCTTCATGGCCTCCACTTTATTCAGTCCGTTCTCATCAGGATCCTGAATCGTCTTGAAAGGTGTTCTGGAAGTCCCCAGCATGGTGCCGCCTTTCGTCAGAATACCGGAAAAGTCCTTACCGGTCAGCATCCGGAAGTTGCCGTAGATCAATCCTTTATATCCATCCAGGAAGCCGTAAATCTCTACCTGCTCTTTGCTGTTGGCCAGTGTCTTTACCACACCTCTCATGGCTGCATTCAAAGCCTGACAATCACCACCGCTTGTCAACATACCGATTCTCTTCATGTCTATTCCTCCATTCTGCCGCCTTAAGACAGCTCATTTATTTCATATTATAATCCATTCCGGGCGATACCACAACAGAATCTCAATATTTTTTTATTCTCCTGCTTGGGCTGACGTGTGAACTCTAATCCAAAAGAAAGCACCATGCTTTTCACCTGCATAGTGCTTTCAAAATTCTACGCGACTCATTCCCGCGTTTTCCTATATACTATTCCTGCGCTTCTGACATCATCTGCTTATTATTCCTGTAATTGCTGGGAGAAACACCATATTTTCTCTTAAATACTTTAAAGAATGTATTTTCTGAGCTGAATCCGCTGGCAGTGGCGATATATCCGATATTCAGCCTGGTATCATCCAACAAAGTCAGCGCTTTCTGCAGACGCAGCTCCTCCAGGTATTCGGAAAAGGTCTTATTCTGATAACTCCTGATTGCTTTGGCTATAGTTTTATCCGACAATCCGAATTCCTCCACCAGTGTGGTCATATAAAATTCCGGATCGCTGAAATGCTCCCTCATATATTCAACAATTTGCCTTGGCACATCATTTTTGTTTTCTTCTTTTCTCTTAACGACCAGACTGCACAGTTCTTTTACAAAGCCGACGATTCTTACCTCGATAGACGCTATATTATCATCAACGGAAAGCGCTGTCATACGCTCATCATGACGCAGCCTGTCTGCAATACTGTTAAGTACAGCGGACTGCATGAAGAACAGCTGCTCCACTACAGAATCCTTGTAAGAACCTCTGACCTTATCCCACTGGCTCCGGATCAGATCGGTGGCCTCCGTCTCATTGCCGTTCAAGATCATGTCCGTCAGTCGGATATTTTCCAGAAGATTCAAATCCCGCAGCCCATTCCCGCTGTCCTCTTCCATTTCATCCTGTAATATCAGCTTCCGTTCTCCGAAATATTTCATATTGGACCGGGTAAGCTGATACAGTTCTTTCAGATCAAGCAGGGAGCTATGTTCCATACTGACGGAAATCACACAGTCACATTCCCATTTTTCATTGGCAATCGTTATAAACCTGCCTAAAGTTTCTCTCCAAACATTACAGTCCCTGTTATCATCACACAACAGCATAAAGTAATTGGGCTTTATTTTGGAGAAAAAAGGAAACGCTATTTTCTCTTGGATAAGCAATTCTTTGACCTCCGTAGACAGAATATTCCATTCTGCATGAGAAAGATGAATGACCAGCAGGCGAAAAGGCAACGGGAAATTCTCATGTCCCTGCAAGAATTCTTCCAGCTGCTTCCCGTCCAGTCCATTCAGTATCTGCTCCCGCATCAGCCAATGAGCTACCTCCTGGCTCAGCTTCTCATGCTGCACCTCGTAGTGACGCGCACTGTTGCCGATTTCTGTAATAGACTGTTCTATATATTCATAAGGTGCTGTCTTGTCATCATGAGGGTCTTTGGTGTATTTATCCAGTATGGAGATAATCCCCTTCACCGGTCTGGAATTCTTATATGCAAATACCACTGAAACGCCTATTGCAACCACCAAAAATACCAACAGGTAAATAAATGCCATCACAATCAGATCTGTTAGCTGACCAAAAAAATAACTTAAGGGAATGCTTACGGAAACTGCCAGGTTGGCATTTTTACTGACTGTCTCAATATTGCTGATACGTCCTGTCACATGAATACCGTTTTCATACAGCACTTCATTAGTGGCCGGATTCACGATTGTGATATCGGCAATATTCCGAAGTTCATCCAAACCACACAGATTCAGCAGCGTATCAACGGGGAATATGGTAATGAAGACCGGATTTCCCCGTTGATTGGCCCTTTTATACACATGTACATAAGGTAATCCCGTAAAATATCCATCCGTAGTGTTATAGAAAGAATCCGCTGCCAGGAAGGTATATTCGTAATCCATGAGTGTCAGTTCCTTGATCCAGTCCTCCAGCCTTCCGTAATTTTGACCATGAAACTTGTTATAGGAATTCTGAGCTTCAATTGCATATACTGTATCTTCAAATATAATAACCCCATTCTGAAAACACATCATAGGATTCCGTGCAAATGACAGCAGCTTGGTAGAATCATTCAGCTTCTCCTTCATTTCCCGGAATACATAATAGTCGCTGGACTGATAATCGTTCTCCAGAGAACGGATATAGGTAAAATACTGAAATGATCTTAATTCAATCACCGCAGTTGTCAGAGATGTAATTTCCTGGTCCAGAATCTCCATTCCATTTTCCACATTCTGATAAGTATTGGCCTCTACGTTTTCTTCTAATACCCAGAGAGCCTTTAAGAAAAACGGCACCATACATCCCAGGAATAAGATCATAAATAACAAGTATCCACGCCAAAAATAAAAAAGCGACCTGTTTTTTTTCGGTAGTTTTGATATTTTCATCTGTCAGTACTCCCTATCTTTCTAATAGTATCATTCTAACATAAGCTGCACTATTTGTCTAAATAATGTAATTTTTGGCAGGATACCAATTCTTTCCACCGGATGTAAGGGCCGGCACCACCTTAACCTTTTACCGCACCAATCATAACACCCTTTACAAAATGTTTCTGTACAAAAGGATATATAATCATAACCGGAACGATCGCAACAACGATCAGGGAGTATTTCAAGAGCTCTGAGATACCCTGCACTGCTGTCACCTGAGAATCTACAGGCAGCATTTCTGTTTCTACCTGATTGCTGACCAGGATATTTTTCAGGAAAATCTGCAGAGGATATAATTCCTTGTCGTTCAAATACATAAATGCATTAAAGTAAGCATTCCAATGTGCAATCGCATAATACAGAGTGATAACCGCAATAACCGCACCGGACAAAGGCAGTACCATTTTTATAAAATACTGTATATCACTGCAGCCATCGATTTGAGCAGCCTCCAGCATTTCCTTCGGAATGTTACTCTTGATAAAGGTTCTTGCAATAATCATATTATGAATAGATATTGCACCGGGGAGCAACATACACCATACAGTATTTAACATACCCAGATCTCTGATCAGCAGGTAGCCGGGAATCATACCACCCTGGAAGATCATAGTGAAAGTAAATATCATTGTAATAGAACCCTGTCCGGGCATATCTGTTCTGGAAAGCGGGTATGCTGCCAACATGGTCATGATCAGGTTGATCACGGTTCCTGCTACCATGTAAAATAAGGAGTTTCGATAACCAATCAGTACGTCATTGGTACGGAATACCGCCTTATAACCTTCCAACGATAAATCCACCGGGAGCAGCCATACCTTGCCTGACATAACCGCACCTGGAGAAGAAAAGGAAGTTGATACTACAATAATCAGGGGATATAAAATAATTATCCCGATAATTATCATGGCGATGGTCAGACCGATTTCCAGTCTTTGATCCGCGCCGGAATGTTTTACTTTTTTATTTTGTGCTGCCATAGCTGCCTCCTCACTTACCACAAACTACTGTCACTGACCTTTTTGGATACTTGATTTACCGTACAGATCAGGATTAAATTAATAATTGAATTGAACATATCGATGGCCGTTGAATAGGAGAAATTGGAGCCCGTTCCAAATGCTTTCTTGTACACATAGGTGGAAATTACCTCACTGTAGCTTAAGTTCAGATTATTCTGCAGTAAGAATACCTTTTCAAAGCCAACCGTCATAACCTTACCTGCGTTGAGAATCAACATAATAATTGCTGTGGGCAGGATGGTAGGAATATCCACATAACGCACTCTCTGCAGTCTGGTAGCACCATCAATCTGGGCTGCCTCATGCAGATCCTGATCACTGGCAGACAATGCCGCAATATACACAATAGAGCTAAAACCTGCATTCTGCCATACACCACTCCATACATACATATGTACAAAAGCAACAGGAATGCCGAAAAGATCCATGGGTCTGGAACCGGTAATTGCCTGAGAAATGGTTCCATAGATACCAATAATGGGATTCAGCATCTGGTTCATCATACCTATTAATACAACTACGGAAATAAAGTGAGGTATATAAGTAATTGTCTGTACTGCCTTCTTAAGCTTTTGGTTCCTCAGGCAGTTAAGGCTCAATGCCAACGTAATGGGAATAAAGAAATTCACCACCAGATGATAAATACTGACACGCAGTGTATTGATCAGTATTCGTTTAAAATTAGTGTCCGCAAAGAACTTTTGAAAATTCTTCAGACCTACCCACTCACTGTTCCAGATTCCACCCTTGAAGGTATAGTCTTTAAAAGCAATCTGCAGTCCCAGCATAGGATAATATTTAAACACTATCAAATAAATAAGCGGCAGAGCCAGTAAAAAATAAAGCTGTCTGGCTCTGTATATTCTTTTCCCAAGACTCCGTGCACTGCTTCCGGGTACAGGACTATTCTTAGGATTATTGTTTCTTGCTTTCATTAACAGTCTCCTTTTACCAAGATGGGAGCATTGTACTGAACGGTTGCTTCAGTACAGTACCCCCACCATAAGTCAATTATTTGTCTTGTTACTTATCAGCTTTTACTGAACGTTTTCATAACCTTCCTGAGCCAGTTCCAGGTATCTGGACAGTCCGATCTTTTCCAGATCTTTCACATAGCTGTCCCATTCTTTGTCAATATCAGCTGCACCGGTACACCATGCTGCAACTTTTTCGTTTACATATGACTCAAGAGAATTAGCCAGTTCAGTTGCTTCATCCTGTGTCTCTGCAGAATACTTGATCTTGGTAATGATTTCTTCCGGTCTTACTGCCTCATAGAAGTGAAGCTTGCTTGCTACTTCATCAGTACCGCCACCGATTGCCAGACCTGCACCATAATAGCTTGCTACTACTTCTTCTGTTCTGAAGGAAGGATTCAGGTTGTACCAGTGATTGTTCTGAAGTACGTTCCAGCAGGAATTGTACTGATATTCAGTCCAATATGTTTCATGTCCGCCATACTCAGTTGTGGAGAAATCAACCTTTGCATATTCTGAACCTGCAGGGATATTCTCTACATAATCCCAGTTCTCGCCTTCTTTACCCCAACGGGATGTAATTGCCATATCTTCTCTTCCGAACAGGTCAAGAATCATAAATGCCAGTTCAGGATGTTCGCAGTTCTTAGAGATGAAACCACGGTTGGAAGGCATATCAGCCTTGTAAGAAGAAGTACATACCCCTTCAGGACCTGTCAGCGGCTCCAGCAGGATCCATCCGCCCTTGGATGCATGAGTGCTTAAAATAAAGGAATCAGAACCATAAGAGAAGCATCCAACCAGCTGGTCACCCTCAGAGTTCATAATGGTCTTGAAAGAATCTGCATCCTGAGTAAAGGATACGGGATCCAGCAGACCTTCTGTGGTCAGCGTTCTGATAAATTTAATACCTTCTTTCCATTCTTCCTCTGTCCAGGGAACAGTAATCTGTCCATCCTTAACATCCAGATATCCGGAAGCTGTGTTACTTCTGATAAATGCATTCATTACAGAGGTAAAGAAAGTACCGCCGTTCTTGGTAGGCTTTGTGAAATCAGATGCCAATGCAGGGATTTCATCAGCTTTACCGTTTCCGTTAGGATCCTGAGTCTTGAAAGCATACAGCATATTATAGAATTCTTCTGTAGTCTTAGGCTCTTCCAGATTCAGTGCATCCAGCCAAGGCTTATACACCCACATTCTTGAATAGCAAGGACTTGTCAGGGTCTCATTGTATTTAGGAACGGTATAAATATGTCCGTCTGCAGTTCTGATGAGCTCGAGCAGGTCATATCCCTTGCTCTCCTTTACTCTTTCAAAACCTTCTGCATAATAAAGGGAACTGTTCTCATAGTAATCGTCCAAAGGAACAATCATCTCATTCTCTGCCATTTCCAAAACGGTTGCATCATCCAGAGAAGCGATCAGAATATCAGGAAGATCATCTCCGCCTGCTGCACACTGCAGTCTGATCTTATCTTTAATTTCGCTGCTGGGATACTCCACGAATTCCAAATCTACACCGGCAATTTCTTCAATCATAGCAGTCATGTTGTTGGTATCGAAATTCTCAATATTGGAGTTCTGCTGAATACCGATAGAAATTGTTACCTTCTCTTTTGCATAAGGCTCTGTTCCTATTTCATTTAAAATAGGATCATGCTGGTAGCCAACTTCCACCACTTCTGAAGATTGTACCTGTGTACTTGCTTCAGAGCCCTTGCTGTCTGTAGAAGTCTGTGACTGTTCTGAAGACTGACTTTTGGTTTCGCTGTTTCCGCAGCCTGCCAGTAAAGTTACTGACATGCACGCAGCTAAGAAAGCTGCTAATGCTTTTCTTTTCATAACCTAATACCTCCTGTTATTTTCAGCATACGCTGTTTTATTTTTTTGCACTTGCCGTTAGTTTCTTTTTGACCTTATGCTTTTTCCGCATAAGACTCTCGCTGTTTTGCCTTGGCTCGTGCTGATATTTGCATTATGCATCACCTGTGCAAAAGTAGCAACTGGAAAAACGTGACTTTGCATGACGCAGGCGAAATCCCCATCAAAAAGCAGTGTGAAATTTAAGAATCAAGTGGATATTTCAGCAATTCGTCATCTTTTGCATGCGTTTTGCACTGTTTTTACGTCATTTTTACATGCTATCTGCCCAAATACACATCCACAATGTATGCGCATCCTTTCTCCTGAGGCAGTACTTGTTCTGTCCATTTCTTACCATCAACCAGAACTTCCATATTCGTCTGCTTACCCCCTGTCTGATGATAACGAATTTCATAGACACATCCCCGGAACTTTTTCGTGATGGAACATTCTTTCCATTCAGGAGGCAGGCAGGGATCCAGCTTCATTCCTTCCAGGCAGGGTTTTAATCCATAGACGAAACGGATCAAAGAATTTACTACCCAGGCGGTAGTGGCAGTACGCCAACTCTGTCCCGGTGTTCCTTCCCGGTAACCGCTTTCCGGTCCATGATAAAAATTGTAGAGGATATAGGGTTCTCCATAAGTGACTGCCCACTTATGATTCCAGGGGAGAATCTTTTCCAAAGTCATCTGCAGCTTTTCCGGACGTTTCATGATACTTTCCACAGCCAGTTTCCATGACATGGGATGCAGGTAGACAGCCTGGTTGATCAGAGTACCCAGAGGACGCATGGTCATATTGCCAATATTGGGATCACACTTTGTGTAACCGGGATTATTTACCAAAGTCCCCAGCGGAGTTTCCAGATTTTGATCCACCTTTTCCATGATACGTTCCAGCTTTTCCTTGGGAGCGATCTGTGCAAATACTGCCCAGAGCTGTGGATTCAGATACATTTTTCCTTCTTTGCTTTCTTTAGAACCGATTTTCTCACCAAGATCATTAATGGCAGTAATGTAATACTCACCGTCATAGCCATACGTTTCAATCAGCTGACGCATCTCTTCACCCATGGCCTCATGCCTGCCAATGAGTTCTTCGCTCTCTCCGTGAAGTTTTGCCAGCTCCATAAGCATTCGGTTCGCTCTATACCAGGCGATGGAAAGCCATACACTGACTCCTTTGCCCTCAAGTCCCGCATAATTCATTCCGTCATTCCAGTCGCCGCCCCAGATTTTAATCAGACCATGCATCCCTTTAAATTCATAGAGATATTCCACCGCACGGCGCAAATGTTCAAATACACCGGCTTTTGTTCCATCATTAAAAGGTACCTCTTCGTCCAGTAAAGTGATATCTCCCAACTCCATAATGATAGCATAAGCTGTAAAAGTAAGCCAAACTGCACAGTCAGAGAAATTGTTGGCTTTGATCTGACCGTCAATAAAAGTTCTCGGAGCATATCCATTGGAATATTGATAGGAAAGAATCCGTACAAAACGCTTCCAGGCTTCTTCCGGTTGGAAAGCAGAAAAACATTCCGTATCACTTGCCAGATCGCGATAACCATTATGGCGTACTCTTGCCCAGCGGGAACCCATATTGGTGGAATACTTATAGAAACCATTGAAAGCAAGATTCAGCTTTTCGTCCGGTGTCTGTATGGTTACGCCATCTATCTGGTTCAGTCGAAGCTTTCGAACCTCTTGTAAGAGTTTCTGAGGAATTCCTTCTTCCAAAGAGCGCAGACTTTGTTTTAAATCTTCCTTATCCTTTGCATGTCCTACCTGAAAACAAATCGTTTTGCTTTCATCCGACGCCAGTTCACAGGCACATTCCAATGCGTAGCAAAGTTTTTCCACGCATGCCTCTGAATTGGTGCATCCGCCTTGATTACAAAGAGCCTCCGGTGCATCCTTGCTGCCATAAGTTCCGATAAAAGCATTTTTGCGGCCGTCAAAACCGATGATTTCACCGTCACTGCTCATATAGCCATAGGTAAGCCCCGGCTTTTTCGGACCGATTTTGCCGATAACCCTGGCACACAGGGCGTTATTCTCTTTGTCAAACTCTGCCGAATCACTGTTATATCCCTGGGGACGGTAAACATGATCCGTTTCTGTAGCACAGTAGCCGATCACACTTAATTTTGCCGGATACTTACGCTTATTTTTTATTTTAACGATCCACTGTTCAAAATCTCCCTCTGCCGGAACAAAGATGGTATATTCACTTTCAATCCCGTCTTTTTCACAGGTGATCACCGAATATCCAAGTCCATGTCTGCATTCATAGGCATCATACTGCAAGCTCATGGGCAGACCGTTTGCTGTATGCCAGGTGCCTGCCTGCTTATCACAGATGTATACACATCTGTCAGAAACAAGAAATACCCTGTTTCCCATATGATCCTGACAGATTCCCTCACCATAAGCCACCTGGGAAGCAAACCCATTGTAAGTATCATTGAAATAATAGTTGTACCAATGTCTTGGTGTTTTTCGCTCCGTAATCACATATTCCCTGCCATCCTCAGAAAAATGACCATATTCCTTATATTCCATATTCTTTCTCTCTCCTGAATACATATTTTTTGCGGTTGCTCATGACCCAATTTATAATCCTGTAACTCTCCTGGTTCGTTCCAGCAAATCCCCAATATCCATTTTTTTGTCTCCCACATGCCAGCCCTGCCAGTATCCCTGTTCCAGAACCTTTCTTTCTTCCAGGATGGTTTCCAGGCACCCTATTGCATCCTGGGCGCTTTTTATTGTCTGTCCATTGCTCATATATTCATGACAGGCAAGACACCAACGTGTCAGCTGAAGCATATAAGAGGTCTGTAATTTCAAGAATTTACTCAAGTAATCCACAGTTTCGGGCGCCATAAACGCTTCTGCCTCATCCATTTCCTTCAGCAGTTGTGCAAAACGCTTTTCGCTTTCCTTTAAGCGCGGTATCTTTTCTTCAACGTTTTCAATATAAAACATTTCCTTCAAACTGCTGAGTCCGATTCTTCTCAGCACACCATCGGTAGCCGGATATTCCGGGTAAGGAATCTTACCATAATCATGATAGTAAAAACCATGCTTTTTACACAATTTTAGTTCTTCTTCTATTCCCATATCCCAGATTGCCGAATAATACTCTTTATACAATTTTTCTGCAGCAATGGCTGATTCCCCGAAATTTGCCTGCAGCACGCGCTGAACAATTTTCTCCTGCTCAAAGCCTTCCGGATTTTTCAATATCTCTGCATTCACCCATGCCGAGAAATGAAGGGGACGCAAATTGGATACATTGAGAATGGAATAATAAAGGGAATCATATTCCACTGCTTTTTTATAAGAAAATTCCATTTTCCGCAAATCACAGCCTTCTGCAAGGTGAGGACCCTCTCCCCAGAATCCCACATGGTAGTAAATACCGTACTTCCGGTCCGGCTTACGTTTTACACGATAGAAATCATCGCCAAACATCTGTGTACAGCCGATATCGCTGAAGATAACGATCGTTTTCTCCGGGATCTTGAGACAATCCAATCCATATAACTCAGCACCTTCCATCCAGAGCGTCGCTGTGGAAAAGAATTCTTCACCATTCAGCGTTTCACTGACAATTCTGTACTGGGTTGCTATGGCGTCTGTCAGAATTCTCCCTCTGTCCTCCGGAAGGATAGATATACTGCTGTCGGTCTTCCATACTGCCTGATCAGCCTTTCCGCGCAGACCAAACTGCCAGATCACATGGTCTTTATAGGCAGCCCACTTCTCTGCATAATAGCGCCAGATTTCTTCCATGCGGGTCCTGTTTTGGATAAAGGATACTACTTCTCCTTCTGTTCCGTGTTTTTTCATATAAGCATCTGCTGCAAAGTATGATACTCCCATAGGTTCCACATGGTGCTGGGAAATATATAAACCTCGCCTGCATACCGCCTTGATCAGTTCTTCCTCTGCAGGATTGGCAATGTCTACAAAGGACGAGGGAATGATGAGATTTATTTCCAGACGAAGTGCCGTTTCCAGAATCGTATCAAGAACATCCGGCTTCATGACATTCTGATAAAAACGATAGTCAATATTTCTCTGACCATGGTCTTCCTTAAAATCTGACAACAGATCCTCATCATTTAAAAACCAGCCTCGGAAACGAATTTTATGGGGTTCGGAGAATAGACACGTATCTTCTATATTTAATTGTGCCTTCTTTCGTGGTACCAGATCATTCATACGATACATGGGGTTCACTCCAAGCACTTTTCCCGAAAAAGCATAAATGCCAAATACCGTTCCCAGAGTATCATATCCGGCAATAGTGACCTCTCCATCCTCCACTCGAATCATATGGGCTTCCGGTTCCCACGCCGCATTGTCCGTATGTAACCCGGTAGGGTCTTTCAGTTCCTGTTCCGCATCGGTAAAAGACCGGGATTTACCGTCAAAATTCAATATGTGAATTGTTGCTCCACAGAAAACTTGTGTTCTTGTTTCATTTTGCGCAATTAAATCAACCTCTGTCTTTCCGGTTAATATCCTCAGATCCTTCTGCAAATCCTTCGCCGCCAGAACAATCGGCTCATCTGCATTCTTTTCCAGCATAATGGTAATGCCTTTCTCCCATTTGCTTTTTAACTTTTCCATGTTCTTCCTCCTTTTTTTGCTCTCCACGTCTTCTGCAACCTTCCAAGGGCATTGGGGGCTATTCATAAATTATAGCATCCTCATAACAGGGGCAACAACGTGATAAAACAGACCATTCATGACATTTCCGAACTTTTTATGTGGAAGATATGGATTTTTCTTAATTGGGGCTTGCCAAAAATGTGAAAGTACTATAAAATAATGAAGTTAGTACTAATGGAGATGTACTCAAGTGGCTGAAGAGGTCGCACTCGAAATGCGATAGACCTTCACGGGTGCGTGGGTTCAAATCCCACCATCTCCGTTATCAAAAGAGGACCGGTTCAAAATGATTAACTTCATTTTGAACCGGTCCTCTTTTGTAATCAGGTTATAATATAGCTTCTATAATCGTCTTTCCACCTTTATGAAGAAGCTCAATGCTAATCTCTATGTCCGACCGGACAGCGCCATCCTGCGATATTCCCTGGGTGACATCCTAAGCATCCGTCTGAACACCTGTTGAAAAAATTTCGCATCCTCATATCCCACACTATGTGCAATCTCCTGTACCGACAGTTCGCTGCCCGCAAGAAGTTCACAGCATTTTTCGATACGGATCTTCTGAAGATATTCCAGTGCTGTAAGCCCGGTCTCCTGCTTAAACCTCCTGCTGACATACTGTTGGCTGTAATGGTGTTTACTACAGAAGCTTCCCAGTACTGCTTTATCACTGTAATGAATCTCCAGGTATTTTATCGCCTCCTGAACCATGTCACTTCGGTTGCTCTGGTCGTTTCCGGAATCGTGTTCCTCCACCACTTTTCGCATTGTCAGAATCAGGATTTCTAAAAGTCTCCCCCTAAAAATCTCACGATAACCGGTATTCTTGGCAAGATATTCTTCCTGCATCCCCTGAAGCAGATTTAAGATACGCCCGTCTTCATCATGAAAAATACGGTTAACAGGTGTTTTGCCAAGATACTGTCTGCGATAACGGATCAGGCACACTCGCAACAGTTCGTCAAAAGAACGGCATCCTGCCATAGTATCATCAATAATCTCCGACAGGAACAGACAGTTAATCAAAGTAAAATTTCGAGTATTCTGATAACTGTGTTCACTGCCGTAATCAATAATGAAGTAGTCACCCTTGTATACAATCTCAGATACCCCATTCAATGTCTGCACGGCTGTCCCGCCTGTTACATAGGCCAGTTCAAAGCAGTCGTGATCATGAGCGGTAATATCTGCCTGAATAAAAGGTTTTACCATCAATTTATCATCAGGCTCTGCAGCGTTTTTGCTTAATGCTACTGTTCTCGTTTTCTGTGACATATTCACTCCTGACCGGTGCCCGTACAAATTCGAAATCTTCTCCGGTGCACCTGTTTTAGTTCCTCAAATAATACTTGGTTTCCTATTTTTAAGGAGTTAAATTTCCCCCCTATTTAAGTTAAAAAAAGGAGTTTTCCTACATTCTACAATCTGCTACATTTAATGTCAAGAATACCGTACCAAATTCTATCACTATGCGGCAAAAGGAGTTATTTACCATGGAATGGAATGCTAAATGGATCAAACCAACTGTAGACACCGGCGATGTGGCACCCATATTTTTGAAGGACTTTTCCTTAAAGGGTATTGTGAGCAAAGCTACGTTTGCCATCACCACACTGGGCGTCTACGAAGCAGAACTGAACGGAAAAAGAATCGGGGAATTTATCCTGGCTCCTGGCTGGACTTCCTATCCGAAGAGGCTTCAGTATCAGGAGTATGATGTAACCGAACTGCTCTCCACAAAGAATCAACTGACAGTACTGGTCGGAAAGGGCTGGTATCGCAGCTATATGCCAGGCTCCTGGATAACTTCTGCCTATCAGGATCAGCTTCGCGCTAATCCCGGGGGGCTACTGGCACAGCTGACTATAACCTATGAAGACGGCTCACAGGAAATCATTACTACTGATGAAGGCTGGAAGGTATCCGAAAGTCAGGTGCGCTTCTCTGAAATTTATGACGGGGAAATCGTGGACGCAACCTTTGAAACTGCTTATGATCAGGCGGTGACCGTCTTTGACGGACCTTCTCATACCCTGATTCCTCAGCAAGGCGAAGAAATCCGGGAGCAGGAGCGCGTGGCTGCTGCCCGTACCTTTACTACCCCCAAGGGCGAAATGGTCATCGACTTCGGTCAAGAAGTTACCGGATATGTGGAAACTGTGGTGACAGCCAAATCAGGCGATATCGTGGACTTGTCTTTTGCAGAGGTCATGGACAAAGACGGTAACTTCTACACAGAAAATTACCGCAGTGCCAAGGCACAGTATCACTACATTTGCCGGGATGGCAGGCAGACCTACAAGCCGAAGCTGACTTTCTGGGGTTTCCGCTACATTCGGATCAATCAGTTCCCCGGCGGTGCTGATAAGGCATCTCTCGACAACTTCACTGCGATTACTGTTCATTCTGACATGAAGAGAATCGGCTACTTAAGCTGCTCCAATCCACTGTTGAACAAACTGTTTTCCAATATCATCTGGGGTCAGAAAGACAACTTTCTGGATGTCCCCACTGATTGTCCTCAGCGTGATGAGAGACTTGGCTGGACCGGCGATGCACAGGTATTCGTACGCACCGCATGTACCAATTATGATGCCGAGAAATTCTTTACCAAGTGGCTGGCTGACATGGCTGCAGACCAGCATGAGGACGGTTATGTAGGTCACGTGATTCCAGACCTGCTGCAGAAGATGCCGGCAAGTGCTGCCTGGAGCGATGCCGCCACCATCTGCCCATGGGAAGTATATATGGCTTACGGCAACCCTCAGATTCTGGAAAATCAATTTACCTGTATGCATAAGTGGGTAGACTATATTACTTCCGTAACTACCACCCCGTATCTGTGGACCGGCGGCAAGCATTACGGCGACTGGCTGGGACTGGACGCCCCCTCCGGAAGTAATAAAGGCTCCACCAGAGCAGACTTTATTGCCTCCGCATTTTATGCTTACTCTGCTTCACTGGTTATCAAAGCAGGTAAAGTACTGGGGAAAGATATCTCTGCATATGAATCACTTTATGAAAAAATTGTGGCTGCTTTCCGTAATGCCTACCCCGTCTACACCACCCAGACGGAATGTGTACTGGCTGCGCATTTCAAGTTAGCAGAAGACTGGCAGGCAGCAGCCGACCAGCTGGCAGAAATGGTAAAAGAATGTGGCGTACGGCTTAAGACCGGATTTGTGGGTACACCTTATCTGCTTCACGTACTCAGTACCTATGGTTATGCGAATCTGGCGTACTCCCTGCTCCTGCGTGAACAGTATCCTTCCTGGCTCTATCCCGTAACGAAGGGAGCTACTACCATCTGGGAGCACTGGGACGGTATCATGGAAGACGGCAGCTTCTGGAGTGCCAATATGAACTCTTTTAACCATTATGCTTACGGTTCCGTAGCAGACTGGGTATACAGTGTAGCTGCAGGTATCAATCCGGTGGAGGAAGCACCGGGTTATGCGAAAGTGCGTATTGCTCCGATTCCCGATGCACGCCTGGACTGGCTGAAAGGCTCTTTGGAAACAAGACATGGTCTGGTGACCTCCGAATGGAAGAAGGAGGACGGCTTCTGGCGTTATGAGATTACGACACCGGTGGAAAGTGTGATTGTAATTGATGGCAAAGAACATTCGGTGAAAGCCGGTACTTATTACTTCTATAGTACAATCAAATAAATCTCCATTACAGCAGAGAAGGGGGAGATCTTGTTTTTGTCTCCCCCTTCTCTGCTGCCCTTTCCATTTAAATATTCAACTCATTATACCATTCCGGTCGGTTGTCCGCCAAATTACAAAGCTTGCCTTCTTTTACTGGCACTTCGCCCTCAGTTCTTCCCATCTCCTATCCACTTCCGCCTGAAACTGTGCAATCAGTTCTTCATTACCGGCCTTGAACAGATGCTTGAATCTCTTCTGTGGCTTCAGGAAATCTTCAATCGGAAGCTTCTTCTTGGGCTCATAGCTCAACATCCACTTCCCGTCAACGACCTCATACAGCGGCCAATAACAGGTATCCACTGCCAACTTGCAGATGTTCATCATCTCGGAAGGGTCATATCCCCAGCCTCTTGGACAGGGAGACATGACATTCAAAAATGCTGCACCGGGCGTGTAGATAGCTTTTTCTGCCTTAGTATGAATGTCTTTAAAATTACCGGTAAAGGTGGTCTGTCCCACATAAGGGATGTGATGCTCTGCCATAATAGCAGCCAGATCCTTACGGATCTGAACCTTACCGTTAGATACTTTTCCGGCAGGAGTGGTGGTGGTATCTGCGTACTGAGGGGTAGCAGAGGAACGCTGGGTTCCTGTATTCATGTAAGCACCGTTATCGTAGCAGACATAGACCATGTCGTGCCCCCGCTCCATTGCTCCTGACAGTGACTGGAAGCCGATATCGTAAGTACCGCCGTCTCCACCGAAGGTAATAAATTTATAGTTGTCGGTCAGTTTTCCTTTTTTCTTAAGTACTCTGTAAGCAGTTTCCACGCCGGACAGGGTGGCACCTGCATTTTCAAAAGCATTGTGGATATAACTGTCTTCGTAAGCAGTATAAGGATACATAAAGGTAGATACCTCCAGACAACCGGTGGCATTACCAATAACTGCTTTATCTTCCGGGTGCAAAGCTCTTAACACCGCACGTACGGTAACCGTTCCGCCGCAGCCTGCACACATTCTATGACCCGGAGCCAGACGTTCAGGCCTGCTCATGACTTCTTTTAACTGATATGCTTTTTCCATTATTTTTCCTCCCCCTTGCTGCGCAGTCCGATGTAGTCGTACATATCGGGAATCTCATGTGTCTCGGCAATCTTTTCCAGACGCTCGTATACCTGTTCAAAATCTTCCACGGTAATATCTCTGCCGCCCAGTCCGTAGAAATAGTTTACCAGCTCAGCCTGAGATTTTGTACTAAAAAGTGCTGCACGTACTTCTGCTCCCAGGGGACCGCTTGTAGCAGAGAACATCTCAGAACGATCCATAACTGCAATGGCTTTCATACCTTTCAGTGCCTCAGCCAGTTCTTCCTCAGGGAAAGGACGGAAGACTCTGATCTTCACCAGACCTACCTTTTTGCCGGTAGTCTCTCTGATCTTGTTTATAGCAGCTTTACAAGTACCTGCTGCAGAACCGATGATGACAACTGCATACTCTGCATCGTCCATGCAATAGCTTTCAAAGAAGCCGTACTTTCTGCCGGTCATCGCTTCATATTTAGCAGCCACATCCAGAATTACCTTCTTGGCATTTAACATGGCCTGTCTCTGGGCACGCTTTGTTTCCATATAATAATTGGACACCGCATACGGTCCCACTGCCATAGGTTCTTTTGTATTCAAAAGATAATGCTCAGGGCAGTACTCTCCTACCAGCTCCTTAACCTTTTCATCCTCAGTCAGCAAAATATTTTCCACACCATGGCTGGTGATGAAACCGTCCTGACAGATCATGACGGGCAGGCGCACATCCTTATGTTCTGCAATGGGGAAAGCCTGGAGGAAATTATCATAGGCCTCCTGGTTGGACTCTGCATAAATCTGAATCCAGCCGGCGTCTCTGGCACCCATACTGTCGGAATGGTCTGCATTAATATTGATAGGACCGGTAAGGGCTCTGTTTACCAGTGCCAGCACAATAGGCAATCGGTCGGAAGCTGCCACATACAGTTCCTCCCACATCAGAGCCATACCGCAGGAGGAGGTAGCCGTCAATGTTCTGGCACCTGCTGCCGATGCACCAAGCGCTGCACTCATGGCACTGTGCTCACTTTCTACATGAATGAACTCGGTATCGATCTCTCCGTTTGCTATATAATTGGCCACATACTGTGGAATTTCCGTGGAAGGAGTAATGGGGAAAGCAGGCATAACATCAGGATTAATCTGCTTGATTGCATATGCTACTGCCTCGTTACCTGATAAACGCTCTCTGATTGCCATTTATTTGCCCTCCTTCATAGTAATTGCACCGAAAGGGCACACCTTTACACAGATGCCGCAGCCCTTGCAGTGATCATAGTCAAATTCCTGACGCTTGCCCTCGCAGACCGGAATGGATGAATCCGGGCAGACAGGTGC
>JAGAUD010000021.1 GCA_017620975.1 Lachnospiraceae bacterium
CGATTTCATCAAGGAGCACTGTTCCGGATTAATCGACGTTGAAAACATTACACCAGAAAAACACGATGCCTTGCCACTTTAACGGTCTGGATACACCAAGGGGGTACTATGCAATACGGTGGGTTATTCATCGCTTACAAAGAAGGGGAAAACAGAGATGGAACAGCAGATGGATGATAATAATTCACAAATGAAAGAAAAAGTGGATTTTTTCGTTAAATTTTATCGGGAGAACTATACAAGGGTGTTTAACTTCGTGTACAGAACCCAGGCACGGAAAGATGCCATGGCTGTCGAAGATATCACACAAAGCACTTTCTTCGAAGCATGGAGAAAAATAGATATTCTGTTGTCCCACCCTAATCAGACCGGATGGCTGATGGAGACGGCGAGAAGGAAAGCCTGGTCCCAGTTAAAAAAGTGCTCTTCAAAGGAAATCGGCTATGATGATTGTCAGGAAGAGCCTTATGTAGAAAGTGAGTACAATGTACTGGAACTGCAAATGATGATTGATGAATCCCTTAACGCTGAGGAAAAGAAGCTTTTCACTAAGTATTTTATAGAGAAGAATTCAGCAAAGATAATGGCTCAACAGGAAAACATGAGTGAAGGAGCCTTCAAGGTTAAGATGCATCGTATTCGAAAGAAAGTGCAGGAACACTTCAAAGAATTCTGATTTTTATTGGCTTATCTGTTGTTTCTATTTTGTTGTAGAAAGCTTCACAGATTCATCACATTTTGGTAATATACTATACATGAGTAAATTTGTTGCAGCCATGGAGGAGTGATTATGGACAGATTGAAAATTTTAGTAGTAGATGATGAGAGCAGGATGCGTAAGCTGGTCAGAGATTTCCTCGTGAAAAATAACTTTGATGTGATAGAAGCAGAAGACGGAGAACGGGCTGTGGATATTTTTTTCAAAGAGAAAGATATCGCCTTGATCGTTCTGGATGTGATGATGCCCAAAATGGATGGTTGGCAGGTTTGCCGGGAGGTAAGGGAATATTCCAAAGTGCCGATTATCATGTTGACTGCAAGAGGTGATGAGAGGGATGAACTGCAGGGCTTTGAACTGGGAGTGGACGAGTATATTTCCAAACCTTTCAGCCCCAAGATTCTGGTTGCGAGGATAGAGGCAATCTTACGGCGTACCAATCTGAGAGAACAAAGCGAGAAGCTTTCTTACTGTGGTATTGTTGTGGATAAGGCGGCACATCAGGTATTGATTGACGGAGAACAGGTTGAACTTAGCTATAAAGAATTTGAACTCCTGACTTATTTTATTGAAAATAAGGGAATTGCGCTTTCCAGGGAAAAAATTCTGAACAACGTATGGAACTATGATTATTTCGGAGATGCACGTACCATAGATACTCATGTCAAGAAGCTGCGCAGTAAGCTGGGAACCAAAGGCGATCTGATTAAGACCATATGGGGTATGGGATACAAGCTGGGAGACGAGTAGCCATGAAGCATTCTATCAGAAAACAGTTTGCATTGATTTTTATAGGACTTTTGGCAGGCACATTGATGCTCTGCTGGATGATTAATACCATTTTTCTGGAGAGGTACTACGTGTACAGTAAAGAAGAAAAAATCAATGCAGCATATGAGAAAATAAACCGCGCTACCGGCATGAGTGATAAAGTTGAGATGGATGCGCTGAAAGATCTGACCAGAACCTGTTTTCAGGATAATATCCTGGCAGTGGTGATCAATCTGAACAGTGAACCTGTGTATACTTCGCCTAATGGCGGTGATGAATTCCTGCTGTCAGTCGTAAGATACCGAATCGGAGGCTATCCCGGGGTCGAAGCAGATAGGATTGATACATTTTATGATAAGTCTTCCAATGAATATCTGGGACGTTTCGGAACCATGAACAATGGCAATTCCTATCTGATCTGTACGCCTGTAGAAAGTATCCGTGCCAGTGTGGCGCTTGCCAACAGATTTCTGGCATACGTAGGTAGTATTATGGTGATGGTGGGTGGTATCCTTATCTGGTTTGTTACAAGGAAAATAACGGAGCCGATATTGGAGCTTGCATCCATTTCTGAAAGTATTGCGAACCTTGATTTTGAGGCAAAGTATCAAGGGTATTCTGAGAATGAAATCGCTCTTTTAGGTGAAAATATGAACAAGCTGTCGGAATCACTTGAGCGGACGATTTCTGAGTTGAAGACTGCTAATAATGAATTACAGAAGGATATTGAGAAAAAAGAAAAGATAGATGAAATGAGGAAGGAATTCCTGGCTAACGTGTCTCACGAACTGAAGACACCTATCGCATTGATTCAGGGCTATGCGGAAGGATTACAGGAAGGAATCACAGACGATCCGGAGAGTATGCAGTTTTACTGCGAGGTAATTGTTGATGAGGCTGCTAAAATGAATCAGATGGTGAAGAAACTGATGACACTGAATCAGCTGGAATTCGGCAATGACACGGTTGCGATGGAACGGTTTGACATTGTGACTTTGATCCGTAATTATATCCAGTCGGCACAGATAATGACAAAGCAGCATGATATAGATGTGAGAATGGAAGATTACCCCAGGATATTTGTGTGGGGGGATGAATTCAAGACGGAAGAAGTATTTATGAACTATTTTACCAATGCAGTGAATCATTGTCTGGCCGGACTTTCGGAAAGCGGCAGAAAGATCATTGATGTACGTATATTGCAGCAGAATGGTAAAATCAGAGTTACGGTTTTCAATACCGGTACACCGATTCCGGAGGAATCTTTGCCTCATCTTTGGGAAAAGTTTTTTAAGGTGGACAAGGCAAGAACAAGGGAATATGGCGGCAGCGGTGTAGGGCTTTCTATTGTAAAAGCAATCATGGAATCTATGAATCAACAGTATGGGGTTCAGAATTTTACCAATGGAGTCATGTTCTGGTTTGAACTGGAAGCCGTGCAGGAATCTTAAGAGGATAAGGAAATATTATATGAGGGAAGAAGAAAATAGTAAGCAAAGGGTTCTGCTGGTAGGAGTAGATACCGGAGAGGAAGAGGATTTTGACCGCTCTATGGAAGAACTGGGGAGCCTTGCCGAAGCATGTGATATGCAGGTGGCAGGGATCATTACCCAGCGCATGGAGGCGGTTCATAAGGCATTGTATATAGGCAGCGGTAAGGTAAAAGAAGTAAAGGAATTTGCTCACAATGTGGAAGCAGATATCATATGCTTTGATAATGCATTGTCGCCGTCACAAATCAGGAATCTGGGAGATGAACTGGAATTGCCTATTTTAGACAGGACGAATCTGATTCTTGATATTTTTGCTACAAGGGCTCAGACAAGAGAAGCTAAGCTTCAGGTGGAGACGTCCAGGCTGCAGTATCTGCTGCCCAGACTGGTAGGAATGAGGGATTCTCTGAGCCGTCAGGGCGGTGGCAGCGGCAGCATGAGCAATAAAGGTGCCGGTGAGAAGAAGCTGGAACTGGATAGACGTAAGATTGAGCATAGAATAGCAGAACTCAGGAAAGAACTGGAGGATATTGCAAAGGAACGCATCACGCAACGTAAAAAGCGAGCCGGATCCCGTACACCACAGGTGGCACTGGTGGGTTACACCAACGCAGGAAAGTCGACGATCATGAATCAGATGGTAGAGCGTTACGGTGATAATCCTGCTAAGAAGGTGCTGGAAAAAGATATGTTGTTTGCCACGCTGGAAACAGCGATCCGGACAATTGAGTCAGGAGACAATAAGCCGTTCTTCCTGGCAGATACGGTAGGATTCATTCATAAGCTGCCCCATGGACTGGTTAAGGCCTTTCAGTCTACACTGGAAGAGGTGAAGTATGCAGATCTTCTGGTGCAGGTGGTGGATTTTTCTGACAGCCATTATAAACAGCAGATGGAAGTCACAGCGCAGACTCTGAAGGAATTGGAAGCCGGCGATATTCCCATGATTTATGTTTATAACAAAGCAGACCTGGCTGGTGTAGAACAGCTGCCTAAAGTCAGAGAGCAGCAAATTTATATGTCTGCTGTAAATGGAATTGGAATAGAAGAATTGGCTAAGATGATTCAGGATAAAGTCTATGCCGGGCATGTGACAGGTGAATTCCTGATTCCGTATCAGAAGGGAAGTATCGCTTCTTACTTTTGCGATAATGCGAAAGTACTTATTCAGGAATACCGGGAAGACGGTATTTATATGCAGGTGGAATGTTACAGACAGGATATTGAAAGATTCAGGGAATACTGTACTTCTGAAGATTAAAATATAGCATGCCGGAGAAGCGGGAAAAGAAAATCGTATGTTTTAAAAATTTTTGTAGACAGAAGTGAACTTTTATGTTATTATAGTCAGGGTGATGTAATAATTCTGTAACATTTGTGGGCGGCTGGTCAGCTTGACAGCTAACTTTGCATCCGTAGTCTAATGGATAGAACGGAGGCCTCCGACGCCTTTAATGCAGGTTCGATTCCTGTCGGATGCATTTTACATCACCTGTTTTTTTATCTGTTTTTGGACTTATGTTAATTGTGAAATGAATTGGAGAAGGGTATATTTATGTGGAAAGATAAAATGCGATTTCTACGGGATGCAGTTGTCAGGCATAGTAAAGTTGCATTTCCGATCATTGTAGTTGCTGCAGTGGCGGTAACGGTTGCGTTTGCTCTGGGTGCGGGACATGTGGAAGAGCAGATGCAGGAATCTCGGCCTGAGGAGACAGTGGAAAGCACCGTAGAAGAAGTGGTTTTGGCTCAGGAGGACAAGGAAGTACCTCTTGATAATAAGGAAATTGAAGGTTTATATACGCTGATGGCTACCTATTATAACGCGTTGGCCAATGGAGATGTGGCTACGATACAGACCATCAGTAATTATGTGGAAGATACGGAAATGATCCGTATTCAGGAATTGAGTAAGTACATTGAAAGCTATCCGACTATAGAGATATATACCAAGGAAGGACCGGTGGAGAATTCCTATATTGCGTATGTATATACTTATGTTACTTTTTATGGTTATGAACAGCAGATTCCGGGGCTCATGACTTTTTATGTGTGCACAGATGAGAATGGCAACCTGTACCTGAATGAAGGGGAGACAGCAGAAGAAGTTCTGGAATATGTTAAGACCGTAAGTCTGCAGGATGATGTAGTAGAACTAACGAATAAGACGAATACAGAATACAATGAAGTGCTTCGCAATAATCTGCAGCTGGCTGATTATATCAGTGAACTGGAGAGAGAAGTGAGTCAGGCTACCGGCGAAGCCCTTGCTGAACAGATTGCTGAGACTCAGACCAATGAAGGAGGAAGCGATCAGACGCCCGAGGAAGGCGGTAACGTTGAAGGCGAGCAGCCTTCCGGCGACACAGAAAGCGAGCAGACGCCTGCAGAAACCGGTCCTGTATATGCTAAGGCCACGACTACCGTAAATGTAAGAAGCTCTGACAGTGAGCAGGCTGATAAGCTTGGAAAGGTGTCAGGCGGCACCCGTGTTCAGATAGTAGAACAGCTGGCAAATGGCTGGATCAAGATTGTATTTGAGGGAAAGGATGGCTTCATTAAGTCACAGTATCTGCAGATAGAAGGTAGTGCTTCAGCTAATACAGGCGGTGATGCCATTAAGACAGTAAAGGCCACAACTAATGTAAACATGAGAAAAGAAGCCAGTCAGACATCGGAGAAGATTGGTGTGGTAGTCGGCGGAGATACTTTAGAGGTTCTGTCCGAAGCCAATGGTTGGAGTCAGGTAAGATACAATGGCACTGTGGGCTATGTAAAGTCAGAATATCTGCAGTAGTTTTGTGGATAGTGTCTGTTAAGCCACGGAATCATGAGCTATTAACCGCAACAATAGAAATGCTTATCATGTATTATTTTGCATGAAGCGGTAATAATGAGAATAGTAAGATGCTTTCAGGTAACCGGAAGCATCTTTTTTGATTCGCGCGATAAGAAGTGCATTTGGCGAGTGGCGCGTGCTATGTGCCGCAGAGCGTTACATGGCAGTCTATCGCAGGAAACGCTTTGAGAGAGGAGAGCAGTGATGAAATCACAGGAACTGAATATTTACAGAGAGATTCAGCGAAATACCGAAATGGCTATGACTGCCATCGATACGATATCCGATAAGATATATGACGACCAGCTGGCAATGCAGGTGGCCAGACAGAATATGAAATATTCAGAACTTCACAACATAGCACTGGACCAGATATTAAAAGCAAAGGCGCAGCCCTATCGTACCAATCATCTATCCGATATGATGCTGAAAGCAGGAATTCATTATAATACCATGCTGAATACAAGTACAGGTCACATTGCAGAGATGATGATCCAAGGAAGCAATAGTGGAATTCTGGAGATGAACAAGGTGCTTAATCATAATGAGGAAGCAGGAGATAAACCGACAGCCCTGGCAAAACAGCTGATTGATTTTGAGGAGAAAAACATCGAAAGATTGAAGAAGTACCTATAATTTATTGTCCTAAAAGTGCAGTATAGTGCACATATTGTATACATGTATAATATGTTGTGCAATTTGTATAAAAAAGCGTCAAAAACTTTTTCAATTTAGTGAGATAAAGTAAGTTGTGAAAATTGAAAAGTCGTTATATAATAAGACGTGGGTAAGAAATGTCGTGGAAGCAGATGGCGTTATCCATGGTGTTTCATATTATCGCTTTTAAGTTTATATCATGTATACTGTAAACGAAGGAGGACATTATAATGTCATATGTTGATGAGGTATTTGATTTGGTAGTAGCCAAGAACCCTGCACAGCCTGAGTTCCATCAGGCAGTTAAGGAAGTTCTGGAATCTCTTCGTGTAGTAATCGAAGCTAACGAAGAAAAGTACAGAAAGGATGCTCTTTTGGAGAGAATTGTTACTCCTGAAAGACAGATTCTGTTCCGTGTACCTTGGGTAGATGATAAGGGACAGGTGCAGGTAAATAACGGTTTCCGTGTACAGTTTAATTCTGCAATCGGACCTTACAAGGGAGGCTTAAGACTTCATCCTTCAGTAAACCTTGGTATTATCAAATTCCTGGGCTTTGAGCAGATCTTCAAGAATTCCCTGACCGGACTTCCTATCGGTGGTGGTAAGGGTGGTTCTGACTTCGATCCTAAGGGCAAATCTGACAGAGAGGTAATGGCATTCTGCCAGAGCTTCATCACAGAACTTTACAAATATATCGGCGCTGATACTGACGTTCCTGCCGGTGACATCGGTACCGGAGCAAGAGAGATTGGTTACATGTACGGACAGTACAAGAGACTGACCGGATTATATGAAGGTGTTCTGACCGGTAAGGGACTTTCCTATGGTGGATCCCTGGCAAGAACCGAAGCTACCGGTTATGGTCTGTTATATCTGACCGAAGAAATGTTAAAATGCAACGGCAGCGACATCAAGGGTAAGATCGTAGCTGTTTCCGGTGCCGGTAACGTAGCTACCTACGCTATCCAGAAGGCACAGCAGCTTGGTGCTAAGCCTGTTACCTGTTCCGATTCAACCGGTTGGATTTACGATCCTGAAGGAATCGATGTAGCTCTTCTGAAAGAAGTAAAAGAAGTAAAACGTGCCAGACTGACCGAGTATGCAGCAGCAAGACCCAGCGCTCAGTACCATGAAGGCAAGGGCGTATGGACTGTTAAGTGTGATGTGGCTCTTCCTTGCGCTACCCAGAACGAACTGAATTTGGATGATGCTAAGGCTCTGGTTGCTAACGGCTGTAAGGCAGTTGCAGAGGGTGCTAACATGCCTACCACTCTGGAAGCTACCGAGTATCTGCAGGCTAACGGCGTACTGTTCTGCCCCGGTAAGGCAGCTAATGCCGGTGGTGTAGCTACCTCCGCTCTGGAAATGAGCCAGAATAGCGAGAGACTGAGCTGGACTTTCGAAGAAGTTGACAGCAAGCTGAAGAATATCATGGTTAACATCTTCCACAATCTGGATGATGCCGCTAAGAAGTATGGCTTGGAAGGCAACTACGTAGCAGGTGCTAACATTGCAGGCTTCCTGAAGGTAGCTGAGGCTATGACAGCACAGGGAATTGTTTAAAGTATAATTATTCAAAAAATGAGAACCCTACACGTTGCGGGAAACGTCAATAGTGTAGGGTTTTTTGCATTTTAGCAGATGCATGAAAATGCAGTAAAACAAGCGACTTATACATGGAAAAAAGGGATAACGGGGTCAAAACATAGCACAGGGTAATCAATGAAATTTCGATTTGTTCTAAACAAGAATTTTGAAAACAAGATTGTCGGTTTATGTTAATTGTGATACACTACCAACATGAGAAGTAATCGTGTACAGAGTGGTAGCCTCCCATACTAGAGATAGAGGGGAGGTGGTGCTGATGGATATGTATGAAGTTTTAAGCCTGTTATTTTTAGGCGGTACTTTCCTTGTTGCACTGCTTGCCTACATAGATAGGAACAACAAGCGAAAATAAAAAAGCCACTCCTGTCTTGGCCGACGAGTGACTTTTTTAGTTACATCATTTGAGGCTAACCACTTTGTGGGCGGTTGCTTCTCTTTCTTTATGTTTATTATAATATGCAAGGGATAAAGTTTCAAGAAGAAAATTGAAAATAGTTGTATGGAAAGCCGATCTTTGAAGAGGATTGCAGGGCGTGGGTGCATGGTCCGGTTTATCCCGAGGTGTATGATCTGTTCCGGGATTTCAAATATAATCCGATCGAAGACGCGCGGTTCGCGCTTTTGGAAGGAACGGAGGATGCCCTGACGGAAGACGAGAAACGGGTGATCGACCTTGTAGTGAATACATTCGGAATGTATGGCGGAAAGGTATTGGAAAAGATCACGCATAATGAGGATCCGTGGATGGAGGCACGGAAAGGATATGGTGACAGTATTCCTTCCAGTCTACATGGGTATATATGGACGCCGGAAACGTTGGAATTGATCTGTAATAGAAACGATGGGGATACGGAGCGGATAGGAAAGTGTGTACACAGATGATTTCGGAACCAGAAAAGGTGATAACTGTCTGGTAGCAGATTTTGGCAGTCCCGGAGATGGTAAAGCCGGATGCCATACGGATGGAGGACGGCGGCTAGACACCGCCTCTTACTCGATTTTTAAAATTACTATTGACATTTTCGCCAAAAAGTACTATCATCCTAATAGTGCTTTAAGACTTTAAAGTGTAACGGTTTAAAGTGAGAAAGAAAAAGTAATACACATATTTTGGAGGATATTATGCAAAGGAATAATGGTAATTTAGTCGGATTCAGATCTGATATAAAAGTAGTTGATTGTACACTCCGCGATGGCGGCTTAGTTAATAATTTTGCTTTTTCAGAAGAATTTGTAAAGGATTTATACCGTACCAACATTAAAGCCGGTGTTGATTATATGGAGTTCGGATATAAAGCATCCAAGGACATTTTTTCCAAGGATGATTACGGCAAGTGGAAGTTCTGTGATGAGGAAGATATCCGTGCAATTGTCGGCAACAATGATTTCGACCTGAAAATCTCAGTCATGACAGATGTAGGAAGAACGGATTACAAGAATGATATCTTAAAGAAAGAGGACAGCGTAATTGATCTGGTTCGTACTGCAACCTATATTCATCAGATTCCAACTGCAATTGAGATGATTCAGGATGCCCATGAAAAAGGATATGAGACAACGGTTAACATCATGGCAATCTCCAAGGTTCATGAAGATGAACTGGATAAAGGTTTGGAGCTTCTGGCACAAAGCGATGTTGATATTATTTATCTGGTAGACAGCTTTGGAGCATTCTATCCCGAGCAGATACGCAGACTTACCGATAAATATATGAATATTGCAGAGAAATATAATAAGAGAATCGGTATTCATGCGCACAACAACCAGCAGTTGGCTTTTGCTAATACCATAGAAGCATTGAGCAATGGTGCAAGCCTGTTGGATGCAACAGTAAGCGGCATGGGACGCGGAGCAGGAAACTGTTACATGGAATCCCTTCTTGCTTTCTTGAGAAATCCCAGATACAATCTGGTTCCGGTTATGGACTTTGTACAGAAGTACATTCAGGCAGAGAAAGATAAGGGAAGCATATGGGGATATGATATTCCATACCTGTTGACAGGTGTTTTGAATTCTCATCCTTCCTCTGCAATCAAATTTGTGAATAGCAAGAGAAACGATTATTCAAGATTCTATCAGGAACTGCTTGATTTGGAATAAATAGAAGGAATCAGAAACAGGAACCTTGCAAATGGCCCAAATCGGCTGGTTTGCAAGGTTTTCTTTATCGATAACGGTTTCGAAAAGCAGTCGGTGAAGTTCCATGATATTTTCGAAAAGCAGTACTGAAATACGCAGTGCTCTTAAAGCCAAAGGAGTAGAATTTACATTCTAATTTGGAATACCGTAATCAATAAATAGGCCATCCCATAAAGCAATGGCTGATGCAGCAGATAAATCCAGATAGTCTTTTGCCCCAGGCGCGACAGAACAGGGACTTTAGTGCACAGAGCGCGCATCGCACGATTACTGCATCTGATCACCTCCCAGAGCCAATACCCGCTCAAAAACAGGAAGAACCACGGCAGGATAGGAAAGTAATCACTGGAACGGAAACCTGAATAAGGAAATCCCAGAATCGTCATGGGATGAAAGCTGTAAAGCCAATCCGGCAAGTCGATGTGAAGCCCTGCAAGGCTAAAATAGCCATCTGAAATATTCCGGGTGAACAGGAACAGCAGCAATGCCGGAAACAGGCCACAAAAGGCTTTTAGTAAATGAAACACCCTTTTGTCCGGGGAATGTTCTGTATAATGATGATCGAATCTCAAAATACAAATCTTATTTAGAGGAATCATCAGCAATGTACAACATCCAATACAATTCAAGATTCCAAATCTGACTGTCTGATCAGGCATGACCAGACCGGTAACAGCAGTGATCAGTAATCCATAGATGTTCAGCTGAATCCCTCGTTTTAAGTTGTTCCTGCTGAAATGCCAGGACATGCCTGACACAATGAGAAAGGACATACAGATGAACTGCTGCCAGACTCTTACAGCAGGATAGTGATACCAGTCGGAATCCAGACCGAAGATCACATATACATCATAGTAAAAATGAAAGAAGAGCATGTTAAGCAGCGCGAAGCCGCGGAAAGCATCAAGCAGATGATACCACCTTGTATGCTCTGTCTTATGTTCGGCCATTGTCAGTCTACCTTTCTGATTCATTCTTTTACAAGTCGTCTTAGAGTATTGATTTCATAAGCAACTCCAATCTAATATTTCTTCCAGCAGGCGGGAACAAAGATGATCAGCATAGGGAACAGCTCCAGTCTTCCTGCCAACATATCAAACATCAGAACAAGCTTGGAAAAGCTTGAGTACAATCCGAAATTTTGTGTAGGTCCTACCAGCTCCAGGCCGGGACCGATATTATTGAGGGTAGCAGCCACTGCAGTAAAATTGGTGGTAAAGTCATATTCGTCCACGCCGATTAGTAGGACAGATACGAAAAGAATAATAATGTATACCGCAATAAATACATTGGTAGAACGCATTACTTCGTGGGGGACGATATGTGTATCCATTTTGATTTTTTTCACCATACGGGGATGAATCATCATGGAAAGTTCTTTCCCGATAGATTTAAACAGCAGTACGATTCTGGATACCTTGATGCCGCCGCCGGTACTGCCTGAGCAGGCACCGATGAACATCAGGATAACCAGGATTGTTTTGGACATCTGCGGCCAGGCATTGAAGTCCACAGTAGAAAAGCCCGTAGTAGTTATAATAGAGCCGACCTGGAAGAAAGCATGACGGATCGTTTCTGCAAGACTTCCATACATATGCCGGATATCCACAACAATAGCAGATACGGAGACCAATATGATGGCCATATACCAGATGACTTCCTCAATGGAAAATGCTTCTTTAATCTGTCTTCTTAACAGGCAGAAATAAAAGGTATAGTTGATTCCGCTTAAAATCATGAATAGAGTGACCATGTTCTGTGCCAGTGGAGAAAAGCCGGCTATACTGTCGTTATAGATACCGAAACCACCGGTACCTACCGTGCCAAAGGTAGTGATGAGAGAATCAAACAGATTCACACCGCAGAGGCATAACACCACAATACAGACAATGGTAATACCAATATACAACTGATACAGAATTTTGGCGGTATCTCTTACCTTGGGAACCAGTTTGCCCACAGAGGGCCCCGGGCTTTCTGCACGCATCAGATTCATGGTAGAGCCGCCCATGAGAGGCAGGATCGCCATAATGAAGACAAATACCCCCATACCCCCTATCCAGTGAGTAAAACTTCTCCAGAAAATATTGGCCCGGCTCAAAGCTTCCACATCGGAAAGAATACTGGCACCCGTTGTGGTAAAACCGGAAATGGTCTCAAAAAGTGCATCTATATAGTTGGGGATGTCTCTTGTAAATACAAAAGGAAGTGCCCCGAACATACTCAAAAGAATCCAGCCCAGTGCCACACTGGCAAAGCCTTCTCTGGTGTATAACTGGAACCGGGCAGGCTTTTTCAGGCTCAAAAGAAGAGAGGCAGCCAGGCACAAAAGGGCGGTGCCCAGATAAGCCAGCGCATCAGTAACCTCACCATAGAATAAGCCTACAATTGCGGGAAGCAGCAGAAATCCGGCTTCAAATTTCAGAATCCATCCCAAAATATATCTGACAATAGCAAAGTTCATCCTGTTAGTCCTCCAGTATATCTTTAATATCGTGTAATCTGGAGTTGGTCAGCACCAGGACAACGGAATCCCCTACGTGGATTTCGTCCTGACCACCGGGAATAATGACCTGATTGTGGCGGCTGATACAGCAGACCAGTATGTTCTTCTTGATCTTCAATTTGCTGAGAGGTACACCGGTTACTTTGGATTCTTCCTTAATGTAGAATTCCAGCGCTTCCGCCCGTCCCTCTTCCAGCTTGTACAGGTTTTCTACATTACTGTTTAAGGAGGCATTCATGGAACGTGCATAAGTTATGATGGTATCCGCAGTAAGCAATCTTGGAAATGTAATACTGTCCAGATTCAGCTTGTTCATGACACTATTGAAGTTAATTCTGTTGACCTTGGTTACGACCTTAGCACGAGAGGCTTCTTTTGCATAAAGAGAAAGCAGGATGTTTTCTTCATCCAGACCGGTCAGGGCAGCAAAGCCGTCCACTTTGTCGATTCCTTCCTGCATCAGAAGCTTTTGATCAGTGCCGTCTCCGCAGATAATCGTTGCCTTTGGCAGCAGTTCACTCAGTTCCTCGCAGCGCTCTATATCCTGCTCGATGATTTTGGTGTCAATGCCCACTGACAGCAGGCGCTTGGCCAGATAATAAGCGATGGTTCCGCCTCCTACGATCATAGCGGTGTGTACAGGGCTGACGCCAATTCCGATTTTACGGAAAAAGTCATTGGCCTTAGGCGGTGTGGACACGATGGCCACCATATCCCCTTCCAGGAAAACAAAATCACCTCTTGGAATCAGAACCTGGTCTCCACGAGTAACCATGCACACCAGAACATCACATTTTAACCGGGTCCTGATATGAATCAACTCATAATTATTGAGCAGACAGTCTTTCGTTACACGGAAATGCAGCAGTTCAATTCTTCCCTTGGAGAACGTGTCAATCTTAACCGCAGAGGGAAATTGGAAAATTCGCGCAATCTCAGCAGCAGAAGTCAGCTCCGGATTAATGACCATAGCCAGTCCCAATTCTTTCCGCAAGAACTCTATCTCCATGTTGTAAATCGGATTCCGAACACGGGCAATTGTCTTACAATTACTTGCCTTTCTTGCAATCACACAGCACAGAAGATTCTGCTCATCCGATCCTGTCACCGCAATGAGAAGATCTGCATCCTGAATTCCTGCCTCCTGCAGCGTTTGAAAACTGACACCATTCCCCACGATACCCATAGCATCCAGATCATCCGTAATGGAATGAACTTTTTCTTCCTTTTCGTCAATTACCACAATATTATGATTTTCTCCGCTGAGCTGTTCCACAAGGGTATAACCAACTTTGCCACAGCCCACAATTATTATCTGCATGTCATTAATTCCTTTCATGAATCCTAATACAAAAAGCGCAGCCCGGATAAAAGCTCTCTTACTTTTATCCGTCTGCGCCTATTATATCACAATACCATCCAAATGAGAATAAGCTATCGCAAAGTGCCGGGTGGATTTTACCCACCCGGCGCCTGTAAGTGGTTCATCAGAGTCACTTATCCTATGGACGAAAATCCCTGTCAGCTCCCTAAATTCCTTCGTGGAAGGTTCTGCTGATAACATCCGCCTGCTGTTCCGGAGTCAGCTTGATAAAGTTAATCGCATATCCACTGACACGGATGGTAAGCTGCGGATAATTCTCCGGATGCTTCTGTGCATCTAAGAGTGTATCGCGATTCAGTACATTGACATTCAGATGATGTCCGCCCTTGGTGGCATAACCATCTAAAAGATTTACTAAGTTGTTTACCTGTGCATTGCTTGTAGCCATAAATTACCTCCTTTAATGATTAAAACAATAATGATTACTGTTATTGTATATAAATCATATCATGATAATCAGATTCTGTAAAGAGCATTTTCGCAAAAGGGTGTATTTTTTTATATACAATCAGGCATATCCTGAAAAGGCGTTCATATATTGAGATAGGAGGTGGACAAAGGTGGCAGGAAATCTATTGCAGCTCTTCCCTATGGAATGCAGAGAGTTCTGGAAACGGGTTGCCGGGGATGAGGAGCAGCTTCAGGAAATCCGATTACGGGCAGACAGGCCGATTACAGTCATCAGCAGGCAAAAGGAGCGTTTTCTGGATAAGGACGGTAACTATACCACTGCATTGGAGAATGCCGTCTGCGCATCTGAAAGAGAACTGACGCAGATATTACAGCATGTGTGTCATTATTCCATGTATGCCTTTGAAGATGAGCTGAAGCAGGGTTTTCTTACGGTGGCAGGCGGTCATCGTGTGGGAATTGCAGGACAGGCCGTTATGGAGGGAGAGCAGGTGCGAACGATTAAAAATATCTCATTTTTGAATATCAGGATATCTCACCAGATCAAAGGTGCGGCTGATGGAATTCTGTCTCATATATACAAAAATGGTGAGGTTTTAAATACGTTGATCATTTCTCCGCCGGGATGTGGTAAAACGACACTTTTGCGTGATCTGATCAGGCTGGTGTCGGATGGAAACCGATATGGACAGGGGCGGTGTGTTGGGGTGGTAGACGAGCGTTCGGAAATTGCCGGGTGCTTTCAGGGAAAGCCGCAAAATGATGTGGGAATGCGGACAGATGTCCTGGATGCCTGTCCCAAGGCGGTGGGTATGATGATGTTACTCAGATCCATGTCCCCTGAGGTGATTGCGGTGGATGAAATCGGCAATACAGCCGATATGGAAGCCATACATATGGCATCCTGCTGTGGATGCAGGATTCTGGCTACCATGCATGGGGAGAGTGTCAGGGATGTGGCGAGAAAAGAGGGAATGGAACGATTGTTCCGGGAACAACTGTTTGAGAGATTATTGCTGCTTGGCAGAGAAAACGGATGCCCGGTGGTAAAAATGGTGGGAGGAAAGGAGTGTTATCTTGCTTAAGGTAATGGGCTGCGGTCTCATCGCAGCCGGAAGCATAGGATTGGGAATGTGGTATCGGCAGCAATATGCCGGGAGAATTTATCACGTCAGACAGCTTGTAGCAATTTTGGACATGATGATGAGCGAGGTACGGTATAGTAAAGCGACGCTGCCGGAATGTTGCAACAGGCTGGCGGACCGTCTGGAGGAGCCGTACAGGGACACCTTTCATAATATATGGGAGCAGATGAGCAGTAATACAGGAAGAACATTTGCCGGGGCGTTCTCAGACGGAATGAAAGATTGCTTCAAACAGTTGCCGTTAGAAAAAGATGAGATCACACTTTTCCTGGAATTTGCAGGCAGCTGTGGTTATGGGGACAGCACCATGCAGCTTGTCAGCATGGAACGGTACAGAGAGAGATTAAAGCAGCTTTCGGAAAAGCTTCAGAGCGAATCGGCTGAAAAAGGAAAAATGGCAGTAGGGCTGGGAACGTTGGGAGGGCTTCTTCTGATGATTATTTTATGGTAGGATACAAGCCCTACAGCGTAAGCGGAAGGCAGGGAAAACATGGGAGTAGGTCTGATTTTTAAAATAGCAGCGGTAGGAATACTAGTGACGATACTGTGCCAGGTACTGAAACACAGCGGAAGAGAAGAGCATGCGTTTTTGCTCAGTCTGGCGGGACTGATTCTGGTACTGACGTGGATTGTACCGTACATATATGATCTGTTTACAACGATACAGGCGTTGTTTGCCTTGTAGTCTTCAAAGGGATAAAGGGAGGAAACTTATGTCGGAAATCGTTAAAATAGGAATACTGGGAATTGTGGGTGTGTTGATTGCGGTACAGTTTAAGGCACAGAAGCCGGAGTATGCTGTTTATATAGGACTTGCTTTGGGAATCCTGATTTTCTGCTATGCAATTAAGGAGTTTGAAGCAGTGATCTCTCAGTTTGACCTGATTCGAAAATATCTTGGCACGGGGGAGAGTTATCTTGCTGTCCTTTTGAAGGTAATCGGCATTACTTATATCTGTGAATTCAGTGCCGGAATCTGCAAAGATGCCGGATATGGGACGGTGGCGGAGCAGATAGAGGTGCTGGGGAAACTGTCAGTTATGTTTGCGGGGCTTCCCATTTTATTTGCTGTCATTGAACAGATGCAGTCTTTTGTGGGATAGGAGGTGGCGTGTGGAGACAACCATTCATTTGGAGGATATCTGGCAGGACTATGGTCTGGACAAACTGGAGGAAAGCCTTAAAACATTGTTCCCGGACTATTCTGTCTCTTTCAGTGATTTGCTGGAGCAGATTCTGACAGGGGATGTTCTGGGGGCATTGACAGAACTTTTGCAATCGGTGATAAAAGGGCTGGGAGCAGAAGCCGCAGGACTTAAGAATATCCTGGTCTGGCTTCTGATATTAGGGTTTGTTTCAGCAATAATGAGTAATTTCGTGGCAATATTTGATAAACATCAAATAGCAGATTTAAGCTTTTATGTCATATATTTGCTTTTGACAACAGTTTTATTAAAATGCTTTGAGCAGGCAGCACAGACTACTGTGCAGGCGGTGGAAAGTATCGTGCTTTTTATAAAGCTGCTGGTTCCTACTTATCTGCTGGCTGTGGGCGTGGCTACCGGCACTACAACGGTCAGCGCCTATTATCAGCTGCTGCTTCTTCTGATTTACGGTGCAGAAAATATTCTGGTAGCAGGCGTGGTTCCAATGGTGTACAGCTACTGTATGCTGGCAGTGGTCAACGGAATCTGGATAGAGGAAAAGCTGACGCTGCTGATGGATTTGCTGCTGAAAGGAATTCAGGCAGTACTAAAAGCGGCAGTAGGCGTGGTGACGGGTGTCAGTGTTTTCCAGGCAGTGATTACGCCGGTGCTGGATTCTGTGAAATCTTCTGCCCTGCAGAAAGCAATCTCAGCCATTCCCGGTATCGGTAATGCTGCAGACGGTGTGGTGGAACTGATAACAGGGTCGGCGGTAGTCATTAAAAATTGTCTTGGCATCGTCTTCTTACTGCTGCTTCTTGCATTGTGTGCAGCCCCCTTGTTGAGAATCTTTCTGATCGCCTGCATTTTAAAAGCGGCAGCAGCTGTGATGGGAATTGTCAGCGATAAAAGGATTACTTCCTGTACGGACAAGGTGGGAGAAGGGAGCATGATGCTGTTTCGGACCGCGGGAACAGCCATGCTGCTTTTCCTGATTACGATTTCCATGATAGCTACGGCGACCAACAGGGGGTTTTAGATGGAACTGTTTATGAAATCAATCATACAAATGGGAATCTTTATGATATGTGCCCAGGTTCTGATTCATTTCAGACCCAATGGCTCCTATGAAAAATATATGAAAATTCTTGTGAGTATCATGATCCTGATTCAGGTGATGTACCCTGTGGTAAGTCTGATAACAGGCGGGAAAAGGAATCTGATAGAGAACGCAGCCCGGTTTGAGGAACAGATGCAGGCGGGAATGGAAGAAGCAAAGGAAGCGGCAGAGCAATCGGATCAGCTGTTGAGTCAGATGACGATGGAACAGCTAAAGGAGCAGATGAGCAGGGAACAGACAGAAAGTGAGGAAAAAGAACTTTTAAAAGAGTCGGATAGTTCCGCAGAAGCTTCAGAGGATGTGGGGCAAATTGATTGGGAAATAGAAAAGATAACGATTAAAATAGGCGGTGAGTGACCCAAAGGAGGTGAAACGATGCTTAAGAAGCTTCGTCAGCTTGTGAAAGAAAAGGGACTTGGCAAGTGGTTTCAGAGAGATAATCTGATTATCCTGATACTTTCCGGTGTGCTGCTTTTGATTATTGCAATGCCTACCAAAGATTCAGGAAGCGGTCTGGGTACACAGAAGGACAGTATTACGGGAGATTCCCCGGGAAGTATTTCCCAAAGAAGTACTTTTCCGGAAAGTACTTCAATGGAAAACACTTCCCGGGCGGCAGGCAGTAACGGGGAAGAGTCGTTTTGGGGTAGTCTTTCAGAATATGAAGCGGCTCTGGAAGAGCAGCTGGAACAGATCCTGGAGGGGATGGCAGGAGCAGGAGCGGTTCGTGTCATGATTACCTTTTCTTCTTCTCAGGAACTGGTGGTGGAAAAGGATCGGCCCGTAACCAGATCCAATACCACGGAAAGTGACAGTGAGGGAGGTAGCAGGAGTATCTATCAGATTGAAAGCGGGGAGACCACTGTTTATAATACCCAGGGAACGGACAGTGAACCATATGTGGTGAAGACATTGACACCTAAGGTGGAGGGGGTAGTGATTGCAGCAGAGGGAGCAGGTACCGGCGAAGTGACGAAAAATATAACGGAAGCGGTACAGGCACTTTTTGACCTGGAAGCTCATAAGATCAAAGTTGTTAAGATGAATACAGGAGATTGATAAAAGAGTGAATATATTTTGTCAGGATGACATACAATGAAGTAGTAACATGTGGAAAAGGGAGAATGCCGTGAAAAACTTATTCAAAAAGAATCAACTTATGATAACTGCTCTGGCTATTATGATAGCTATTGCAGGATACCTGCAGTTTGCGGGAACCACTCTTGAGGAGGAATATCTGACGGTCAACGATGAACTCAGTCCTGTAGATTCCGGAGGTGTCATCACGGAGAATCTGACGGCAGGCAGCCTTGAGGACGCTGCTCAGCTGGACGGAACTTTGGAATTGTCGGAGGAAGATTTATTGAATCTGACAGAAATTGAAAGTCTTGATTCTGATGTGGATGTGATCATGGAGGATTATCTGGACGAGGATATGCAGGTGGCAGAAGTAGAACCGGATGATAATGAAATCCCGGGGGAGGCAGTTTTTACTTCAACTTCCGGTGTGACGGTACTTTCGGAAGCAAAGCTTTTAAAGGAACAGACAAGAGCCAAAAATAAAGAGACATTATTGGAAATCATCAACAGTGACGGTCTGAGCGATGAACAGAAGCAGGAAGCTGTAAACAGTATGGTAGAGATGACGGAGATTGCGGAAAAGGAAGCAGCTGCAGAGATACTGCTGGAAGCAAAAGGATTCCGGAACGTGGTTGTCAGTATCTATGGCGATGCAGTGGATGTCGTAGTCAATGCTGCTGAACTTACTGATGTGATGCGTGCTCAGATAGAGGATATCGTTACGAGAAAGACAGATGTGGAGCCTCAGAATATCATTATCAGTACAGTAGTACAGTAAAAAGGGAGGCAAAAACAGAACAAAAAGAAAAAAATAAATGTACAATACATAAAAATGTGTTATACTGTTGACAGTTATGGTCGGACAAAATACGAAAGGAAAGAAACACCATGAAAAGAGTTTTTCTAATTGTATTGGACAGTTTTGGAATCGGAGCGATGGAGGATGCACCTTCCTATGGCGATGTGGATGTTAATACCATAAGAAGCGTGTCCTCCAGCCCGTATTTTCATATGGAGAACATGGCACGTCTGGGACTATTTGACATTGACGGTGTCACAGTGGGTGAAAAAAGCGGACTGCCGAAAGCGCGCATTGCCCGTATGACGGAGAAATCAAAAGGAAAAGATACCACAATCGGTCACTGGGAAATTGCCGGTGTGATTTCAAAAGAGCCGCTTCCTACTTATCCGAAAGGATTCCCTGAGGAAGTGCTTGCACCGTTTCGGGAAAAGACAGGGCGTGGTGTGCTATGCAATCTGCCGTATTCCGGTACAGATGTCATCAGGGATTACGGAGACAGACATGTGGAAACGGGAGATTTGATCGTATATACTTCCGCAGACAGTGTGTTCCAGATAGCCGCTCACGAGTCAGTGGTGCCGGTAGAGGAGCTTTACCGTTGCTGTGAGATTGCCAGAGAGATTTTACAGGGAAAGCATGGAGTGGGAAGAGTCATTGCCAGACCTTTTACAGGAGAGAGCGGAAATTACACAAGAACCGTCAGACGCCATGATTATTCACTGCTGCCGCCGTCCGTAACCATGCTGGATCAGCTCAAAAAAGCAGGCAAGGATGTTATAGCAGTAGGCAAAATCAAAGATATCTTTGCCGGAAGAGGAATTACAGAAGCTGTCTACACGTCCGGAAACGCGGACGGGATTCAGAGGACGTTAGAATATCTGGATAAAGATTTCGAAGGTTTGTGTTTTATTAATCTGGTAGATTATGATATGCTTTACGGTCATCGCAATGATATAGACGGCTATGCCAAAGCACTTCGCTATTTTGATGAGAAGCTGCCTCAGATCATGGGGAAGCTTAAGCCGGATGATATTCTGATGATCACAGCTGACCACGGCTGCGATCCCGGGTATACGGTTTCCACAGATCACTCCAGAGAATATACTCCTTTTATTATGTATGGTAAAAAAGTTATTCCCGGAAACCTGGAAACCAGGAAAACATTTGCAGATATCGGTGCAACTGTGTTACAATATTTTTCAATTACGCCTGAATTTGAAGCAGAGGGCATGCTATAAGATTATTATATGAGAACCGGAGGAAGATAAAGTGTCTGATTACACACAAGAGATTAAAAGACGTAGAACATTTGCAATTATATCCCACCCCGATGCAGGTAAGACAACCCTGACGGAGAAGTTTTTGCTGTACGGTGGAGCCATTAATCTGGCAGGCAGCGTAAAAGGTAAGGCGACAGCCCGCCACGCCGTATCCGACTGGATGGAGATTGAAAAGGAAAGAGGTATTTCTGTTACCTCCTCCGTACTGCAGTTTGAATATGACGGATATTGCATCAACATTCTGGATACACCGGGGCATCAGGATTTCTCTGAAGATACCTACCGTACCCTGATGGCTGCGGATTCAGCTGTCATGGTCATTGATGCGTCCAAGGGTGTGGAGGCCCAGACCAGAAAGCTGTTCAAAGTCTGTGTCATGCGTAAGATTCCTATTTTTACGTTTATAAATAAGATGGACCGGGATGCTAATGATACTTTCGATCTGTTGGATGAAATTGAGAAAGAACTGGGAATTGCTACATGTCCCGTGAACTGGCCCATAGGCTCCGGTAAAAGCTTTAAGGGTGTCTATGACAGGAATAAAAAATGTGTGATTACGTATTCCGATACAGAAAAAGGTACAAAAGAAGGTCGCAGTGATGAAATTCCTGTTGAGGATGAAGCGCAGCTTAGAGCGATACTTGGAGATGAGGCTGCGGACAAGTTATTGGAAGAGATTGAACTTTTAGATGGTGCCAGCGCAGAATTTGATCTGGATGAAGTGCGCAAAGGAGAACTGACTCCCGTGTTCTTCGGTTCTGCGCTGACCAACTTCGGTGTGGAAATTTTCCTGAAGCATTTCCTGGAGATGGCGACGACACCCCTTCCCAGAAAGGCAGATATCGGCCTGGTGGATCCGATGGAAAAGGAATTCAGTGCTTTTGTATTCAAGATTCAGGCCAATATGAACAAGGCTCATCGTGACAGAATCGCATTTATGAGAATCTGTTCCGGCAGATTCGATGCCAACATGGAAGTGCGCCATGTCCAGGGGGGGAAGGTCATGAGACTGTCTCAGCCCCAGCAGATTATGGCGGATGAAAGAAAGATTCTTTCCGAAGCCTATGCAGGTGATATCATTGGTGTCTTTGACCCGGGAATCTTTTCTATCGGTGATACGATCTGTATGCCTAAAGAGAAGTTTTGTTATGAGGGAATTCCTACCTTTGCGCCTGAGCATTTTGCCAGAGTGCGCCAGGTAGATACCATGAAGAGAAAACAGTTTGTAAAGGGAATCGAACAGATTGCCCAGGAGGGTGCTATTCAGATCTTCCAGGAGTTCAATACAGGTCTTGAGGAAATTATCGTAGGAGTGGTAGGTGTCCTGCAGTTCGATGTCCTGAAATATCGTCTTGAGAATGAATATAATGTAGAAATCCGTCTGGAGAATCTGCCCTATGAGCATATTCGCTGGATAGAAAATAAAGAAGAGGTGAACCTGGAGAAGCTGGTGGGTACCTCCGATATGAAGAAGGTGAAGGATATGAAGGGCAATCCATTGCTTCTGTTCATCAACTCCTGGAGTATCGGCATGACATTAGACCGTAATAAAGGACTGGTACTTACAGAATTCAGCAGGAACTAAGCCGGAACAGGGGGCTTCATGAAAGTTAGAGCACTGGGTTTTGTCTTGGTAATTTTCATCCTGTTTACAGGCTGTAAGGAAGAGGATTCTTCGGTAGTGTTGCCACACACGATAGAACAGACTGTGGAAGGGACAATTACTGCACAGGAAGCAGAGCCGAGATTGATCACAATGGATGACCTGGAAGATGTCGATGCGAAGCAGGAAGATGACTCAATGCGAACAGCTGATTTACAGCAGACGGTAGAAGCTCCTGTGCAGGAAACAGTGTTGTTTGAAGAGTCCTGCCATAGCAGCTATGCTTATGAAAGCCTATCAGAAGCAGAGAAATTATGGTACCGGGACATTAACAGAACGCTTGGGAATCTGCTGGAGAAACAGGAACTTACCGAAGAAGGTCTGGTAATGGGGCTGGATGAAACAGATATTGACAGAATCTTTCAATGTGTACTCAACGACCATCCGGAATATTTTTATGTGGAAGGGTATACCTATATTCGTTTTACAAGGTTGGAGAAAACGGTAAAGCTGGAATTTTCAGGAACCTATTCTATGGACAAGGAAGAAGCACTTGAGCGGAAAGCCCTGATTGAAGAATCGGCAGAAAGAATCCTGGCGGGAGTATCAGAAGCAGCTTCTGATTACGATAAAATCAAATATATTTATGAGACTCTTGTATATCAGACGGACTACGATCTGAATGCATCGGATAATCAGAATATCTATTCGGTTCTGGTGAACCACAGATCGGTGTGCCAGGGCTATGCCAAGGCACTGCAGTATCTTTTGAGCAGGCTGTGCGTGGAATGTACGCTTGTGGCAGGGATGGTAGATACCGGAGAAGGGCATGCCTGGAATCTTGTAAGATCTTCCGGTGATTACTACTATGTGGATGCTACCTGGGGAGATGCCTTTTATCAGGTGGAGGAAGCAGACGAAGGTTATACGGGTAATCTTCCGCAAATCAATTATGATTATCTGTGCATTACCACAGCGCAGCTTTTAAGGACGCATAAGCTGGGCGGTGTGACAGTGATGCCGGTCTGTGAATCCCTGGAGGATAATTATTATGTGCGGGAGGGCGCTTACTTCACAGAGGTGAATGAGGAACAGCTGGAAACGTTGTTTGACAATGCGGCTGAACAAGGCCGGACGGATATTGCGCTGAAATGTGCATATCCTACTGTATATGAGGAAATGGTCAGGAAATTAATCGAAGAACAGGAAATTTTCTCGTATATGCAAGTCGAGGGCGATTCTGTAGCCTATGCGCAAAATGAAAAGCAGTTATCGATGACATTCTGGGTGACAAACTAAAAAGAAAATGGTATAATCATAAAAACGGAAGTTTTTGACAGGAGGAAAGAACATGGAGAAAGAAATAGATAGAAGTACTGTGGTTCTGGAAGATGATGGGATCGGTGCAGTACAGATTGCTGATGATGTAGTAGCTGTCATTGCATCTTTGGCTGCTTCAGAAGTGGATGGAGTCTATCTTGCAGGTAATATGACCAATGAACTGATCGGCAAAGTTGGCAAGAAAGGTGTATCCAAAGGTGTCAAAGTAGATGTTCTTGGAGGCAACGTGACAGTAGACATGGTCATCACCATAGAATTCGGACGAAATATCCCCGCTGTCTGTCAGAAAGTACAGGCCAAAGTGAAGGCGGCAATTGAGAATATGACCGGTCTTACCTGCAGCGATGTAAATATTCGGATTGCAGGAGTAAATACGAAAAAGGATAAATAGGGACGCATATTATGAATAGACACGAGCAGAGAGAACAGGTTTTCAAACTGTTATTCCGTGATGAATTCCATACGGCACAGGAGATGGATCAGCAGGTGAAGCTGTTCTTTGAAGATGAGGAATTATCGGGTATCTCTGAGAAAGATATGGAGTATATCGCACAGAAGCATGAGAAAATACGTGAAAAACTTGCTGAGTTGGACAAGCTTCTGGATGAGAAAGCGGAAAACTGGAAAGTATCCCGTATGGGCAAGGTGGAGCTGACAGTGTTTCGTCTGGCTTTATATGAGATGCTTTATGATGAAGAGGTGCCGGAGGGCGCAGCCATCAATGAGGCCGTTGAAATTGCCAAGACTTATGGACAGGAAAGCTCCGGCAGCTTTGTGAATGCTGTCCTGGCAAAATTTGTAAAAGCAGGGTGATAGCGATTCGTAACGTATATACTGTTTCACAAGTAAATGCTTATATCAAGAATATGTTCACGCAGGATTACATGCTTCAGGCTGTCCTCGTCAAGGGCGAGGTCAGCAACTGTAAGTATCACTCCTCTGGACATATTTATTTTACGTTAAAAGATTTAAAGGGAACCATGAACTGTGTCATGTTCGCCGGGAACCGTCAGGGACTTAAGTTTCGTCTGATGGAAGGGCAGCAGGTCATCGTGGGCGGAACGGTGGATGTCTACGAACGCGACGGTAAATACCAGCTTTATGCCAGACAGATTGTGCCGGACGGTGCAGGACTTCTGTATGAAAAGTTCGAACAGCTCAAGAGAGAACTGGAAGAGCAGGGAATGTTTGCTCAGGAATACAAGCAGCCCATTCCCAAATATATCAGAACCCTGGGTGTAGTGACGGCAGACACCGGAGCGGCTGTCAGGGACATTATCCAGATTACGAGACGACGCAATCCTTATGTCCAGATTATTCTTTATCCGGCTATCGTTCAGGGGGATGCGGCAGCCCAAAGTATCGTAAACGGCATCAGAGCGTTGGAATTAAGGAAAGTAGATGTTATGATCGTGGGCAGAGGCGGCGGTTCTATGGAGGATTTATGGGCCTTTAATGAAAGAAGTGTGGCACAGGCTGTATTCGACTGTTCCATTCCTATTATTTCAGCGGTAGGACATGAGACCGATACCACTATTATTGATTATGTGGCAGATATGAGAGCGCCGACTCCTTCTGCGGCAGCAGAACTGGCGGTATATGATGTCACGCAGCTTACGGATGTACTGGAAAATTATGAAAACGGCTTAAAGAAGCTGATGAGGCGTAAACTTCAGGACAACCGGGAGCGTTTGAAAAGTTATGAGATGCAGCTGAAATATGTAAGCCCGGCGGCCAGAATCCGTGAGCGGAAAACATATGCACTGAGTCTGGAGGAGAGGATTCAGGACAGGATGCAGAAGATACTTTCCATTAAGCGTCACAGGCTGGCTCTGTATGTGGAGCAGATGAAGGGGCTTTCGCCTCTGGAGAAATTAAGCAGCGGTTATTCCTATGTGGAGAATGCACAGGGACAAAATATCCGTTCTGTGGAGCAGGTGACAGAGGGGGAGCTGTTACGCATCCGGGTCAAGGATGGTACTGTAAGTGCGCAGGTGACGGAAGTAACAGGCAATTGACGGTGACAACAGGCAGCTGATGACTGATAAGCAGGTGATGGAATCAATTGGCAATTAGCGGCTGGGAGGCAGGAAGGAGCAGATACATGGCAAAAGAAACGTATAGTCTGGAAGAAAATTTTTCCAGACTGGAACAGGAAATAGAGAAGCTGGAAGCGGAAGATGTGACTCTGGAAGAGGCCTTTCAGGCATATAGTGCGGGAATGAAGTTGTTAAAGGAGTGCAACGCCCAGATTGATAAAGTCGAAAAGAAAGTGCTTAAGCTGACAGCAGAGGGACAGCTGGAAGAGTTGTAAGTGCATGATGGAGGATAAAACATGGAGAAAGATAGATTTCAGGCAGAGCTTCATGCTAAGACAAAGCAGATAGAAGGAATTTTGACAAGATATCTTCCGGAGGAAAAAGGTTATCAGAAAACAGTACTGGAGGCTATGAATTACAGTCTGATGGCAGGCGGGAAAAGGCTGCGTCCCATGATGATGCAGGAGACATACCGTCTCTTTGGCGGAAACGGCACTGTGATTGAACCTTTTATGGCAGCCATGGAAATGATTCATACCTATTCTCTGGTGCACGATGACCTGCCGGCAATGGACAATGACGAGTACCGCAGAGGACGAAAGACCACACACGCGGTATATGGTGAGGCTATTGGAATCCTGGCAGGAGACGGGCTTTTGAACTATGCTTTTGAAACTGCGCTGAAGGCATTTGAAGAGCCTGATGCAGATTTAAAGAAAGTGGCTCGTGCAATGGCAGTATTAGCCCGTAAAGCAGGTGTCTACGGTATGATTGGAGGACAGACGGCTGATATTGAGGCAGAGGAACAGACTACGCCATTAACGAGAGAACAGCTTCTGTATATCCATGAGAACAAGACAGCTGCCCTGATTCAGGCTTCTATGATGGTTGGAGCGATTCTGGCAGGTGCATCACGGGAAGAAATAGAGCGGATTGAAAAATGTGCTTATAACATTGGAATTGCTTTCCAGATTCAGGATGATATTCTGGATGTCATCGGTGACAGTAAAGAGCTGGGCAAACCGGTGGGCAGTGATGAGAAGAATCACAAGCAGACATATGTGACCTTAAACGGTCTGGGACAGTCTCAGGAGGAAGTCAGAGTTTTATCTCAGGAAGCTGTGAACATACTGGATGAAATCGACGGTGATGGGGAATTCTTAAAGCAACTGGTAATCACGCTGATAGATCGCCGTAAATAAACGAGGGAAAATATATGTTACTGGAAAAGATAGAGAAAGTAAATGACATCAAGCAGATAGACAGTGATGATTGGGATGCGCTGGCACAGGAAATCAGGCAGTTTCTGATAGAAAAGATCAGTGTGACAGGGGGACATCTGGGCTCTAATCTGGGTGCAGTGGAATTGACCATGGCACTGCATCTTGTGCTGAATCTCCCGGAAGATAAGATTATCTGGGACGTAGGACATCAATCTTATACTCATAAAATTCTGACCGGTCGCAGAGATGGTTTCGACAATCTTAGGCAGTTTCACGGAATGAGCGGATTTCCCAAGAGAAAAGAAAGTACTTGTGATGCTTTTGATACAGGGCACAGTTCTACTTCCATATCTGCCGGTCTTGGGCTGGTAAAAGCCAGAGATCTGCTGGGGGGGAAGCAAACAGTCGTATCTGTCATCGGTGATGGTTCTCTGACAGGCGGTATGGCTTATGAAGCGCTTAACAATGCTGCCAAGCTGGAGACTAACTTTATCATTGTTCTGAATGACAACAAGATGTCCATATCAGAAAATGTGGGCGGTGTATCCAAATATCTGAATAATATCAGGACTGCTTCCGGTTATCTGGACTTAAAGGAAGGTATCTATAATACACTGATGGGAACCAGAAATGGTGATACGCTGGTAAACAAAATCAGAAGAGCTAAGAATAGCTTTAAACAGCTGGTGATTCCCGGTATGCTTTTCGAGGATATGGGAGTTACTTATCTTGGACCGGTTGACGGTCATGATATTAACGGATTGATCCGGGTCATTCAGGAAGCTAAAAGAGTGAAAGGAGCCGTCATGGTTCATGTGATGACCGAAAAAGGAAAAGGATATGGACCTGCCGAACGTCATCCGGCCAGATTCCATGGTACGGATCCTTTTGATATCGAGACCGGACTTCCTTCCCATCCCAGAACGGTGTCCAACTATACAGATATTTTCTCAACGGTAATGTGTAAGCTGGGTCAACGGGATGACAAAGTAGTGGCCATTACAGCAGCCATGCCGGATGGTACGGGCTTAAAACGGTTCCGCAATATGTATAAAGACAGATTCTTTGATGTTGGAATTGCAGAGCAGCATGCTGTTACCTTTGCAGCAGGATTGGCAGCAGGTGGAATGAAGCCTGTGGTGGCAGTCTATTCTTCCTTCCTGCAGAGAGCTTACGATCAGATTCTGCATGATGTATGTATTCAGAATCTTCCGGTTGTATTTGCCATTGACCGTGCCGGTCTGGTAGGAAGTGACGGAGAGACCCACCAGGGAATTTTCGATTTTACCTATCTGACAGGGATTCCCAATATGCATGTCTGTGCTCCTAAGAATAAATGGGAATTGTCTGATATGATGAAATTTGCCGTTAATTTTGGCGCACCTATCGCAGTGCGTTATCCGAGAGGGACTGCTTATGATGGACTGAAAGACTTCAGGGCACCTATTGAGTGTGGTAAAGCAGAGTGGATATACCGGGAGAAAGAGATTGCGCTGCTTTCGGTGGGCAGCATGGTAAAAGAAGCAGAGAAGGTCAGGATGATGTTAAAAGAAGCCGGATACTGTGTCAGTCTTATCAATGCCAGATTTGTAAAGCCCATAGATGAGAAAGCTGTGCTGGAAGCATGTGAAGAGCATGAACTGATCGTAACCATGGAGGAGAATGTGGCCTGCGGTGGTTATGGCGAGAAAGTACTGGAATGTATGAACAGCAATGCGTGCACCAATAAATTTCTGAATATCTCCATACCTGATGCTTATGTAGAGCACGGTAATGTGGAGCTTCTTAAGAAAGAAATCGGAATTGATGCAGAAAGTGTGGTCAGCAGAATACTGGGCAAACTGGGAGAAGAGGAAGTATGAAAGAACGATTGGATGTAATACTGGTGAATCAGGGGCATGCCCCTTCCAGGGAGAAAGCCAAAGCGATTATAATGTCCGGCAATGTATATGTGAATGGCCAGAAAGAAGATAAGGCCGGAAGCAGCTTCGATATCAGCAAGATACAGCTGGAGGTGCGGGGCAGCGCCCTGAAATATGTAAGCCGGGGCGGGTTAAAGCTGGAAAAGGCTATGAACAGCTGGGAGATCGGGCTGCAGGATAAGGTTTGTATGGACATCGGAGCTTCCACCGGCGGATTTACAGACTGCATGCTGCAAAATGGTGCTGTAAAAGTGTACGCAGTGGATGTAGGTCACGGACAGCTTGCCTGGAAATTACGCAACGATGAACGTGTAGTCTGCATGGAGAAGACCAATTTTCGTTATCTGATAAGAGATGATATTCAGGATGATTTGGATTTTGCCAGTGTGGATGTATCTTTTATCTCCTTGACCAAGATTTTGATCCCGGCCAGGAATCTGTTAAAGGATCAGGGGGAGATGGTCTGTCTGATCAAACCGCAGTTCGAGGCGGGCAGAGAAAAGGTTGGAAAGAAAGGCGTAGTCAGAGAGCGCAGCGTGCATGAGGAAGTAATCCATAAAGTCATAGACTTTGCAAATAGCATCGGCTTCGATGTGATGCATCTGGAATATTCTCCGATTAAAGGACCGGAGGGTAACATCGAATATCTTGTTCATATCCGCAAAAATGGAGAGCGCAGCAACGCGGCAGCCCGGTGGACTGAAAGTGATGGAGAACAGAATCTGGAAAGCCTAACAGAAGATAAATCAGGAGAATCCTGGACGGCTCAGTGGAAGGCGCAGATCGAGAAGACAGTCAGCCAGGCTCACGACAGTCTGGATAAACCGGAGATCGGGAGCGAATAAAGCATATGGAACATTTTGTGATATATACGAATCTGCATAAAGATAAGAAACTGATAGTGACCAATCGGATTAAAGAGTATCTGACTGCTCATGGAAAACAGTGTACTTTGTGGAGCAATGAATCTGCCGAGAAAGAGTTGATGGGTGCCGACTGCATGATCGTGCTGGGCGGTGACGGCACAATGCTTCAGGCAGCGCGCGATGTAAAGAAGTGGAATCTGCCGCTCATTGGTGTCAACCTGGGAACGTTAGGCTACATGACGGAAATAGAACTTACAGCCCTGGAAGAATCTCTGGATCTGCTGATGGAAGGGCAGTTTGAAGTGGAAAGCCGCATGATGCTCAGCGGAAGGGTAGAGGGGAGACAGGAAACAGAAGAGGATCTTGCTCTTAACGACATTGTGATAGCTAGAAGCGGTTCTTTGCAAATCATAAAATTCAATATTCTTGTCAACGGTCAGTTCCTCAATGACTATAGTGCTGATGGTGTGATCGTTACTACGCCTACCGGCTCTACCGGCTATAATCTTTCTGCCGGTGGTCCTATTGTGGAGCCAAAAGCAAGGCTGATCATGATTACCCCCATTTGTCCGCATACACTGAATCAGAGAAGCATCATTCTTTCTCCGGAAGATGTGATTGAAATAGAGATTTCGGAGGGAAGAGAAGGTCGTGTCCAGACTGTGGAAGCCAGTTTTGACGGCAACCATGTGATTCCCATGCATACAGGTGATCGCATCAGAATTATACAGTCCGAAAAGACAACCGATATCATCCAGCTGAACAAAGTCAGTTTCCTGGAGGTATTACATAAAAAAATAAGTGAAAGCTGAGGTGAAGGAAAGCGTCATGAAGAAAGTCAGGCATAAGAAAATTATTGAGATCATAGAAAAGCAGAATGTGGAGACCCAGGAAGAGCTGGCCGCCTGTTTGCGGGAAGAAGGTTTTGCAGTTACCCAGGCTACTGTCTCCAGGGATATCAGAGAACTGAAGTTATCTAAGGTATCGGCGGGAGGCGGCAGACAGAAGTATGTGGCCTTAAAACAAACTGACAGACCACTGGGGGATAAGTATGTCCGTGTACTCAGAGATGGCTTTCATTCCATGGAAATGGCGCAGAATATTCTGGTTATGAAAACGGTGTCCGGCATGGCAATGGCTGTGGCGGCTGCCATTGATTCCCTTCAGTTCCCGGAGGTTGTGGGTTGTATCGCAGGAGATGATACCATCATGATCGCTGTACGTACTGTTGAGGATACCCAGCGTCTTATAGAACGTATCCGGGAAATGATTGACAAGTAAGGCAGACATAAGGTTTATGGGGGAAAATGAATGTTACAAAGTTTGCATGTGAAGAATCTGGCACTAATCGAAGAAACAGAAGTAGAATTTGGTCAGGGACTGAATATTCTCACCGGTGAGACCGGTGCCGGTAAGTCTGTATTGATCGGTTCTGTGAATCTGGCATTGGGCGGCAAATTTGATAAGGATATGCTGCGCAGAGGAGCAGATTATTGCCTTGTAGAACTTATTTTTCAGACAAAAGATAAAAAAGTATCCGAAAAAATGGAACAGCTGGATATCCCGGAAGAAGAGGACGGAACCGTCATCATCAGCCGCAGGATGCAGCCCGGCCGCAGTGTCTGTAAAATCAACGGAGAAACGGTAACTGCCCGCCAGATCAAGGAACTGGCAGAACTCTTAATCGATATTCACGGTCAGCACGAGCATCAGTCGCTGCTCCATAAAAAGAAACATATGGAGATACTGGATGATTATTGCGGAGAAGCATTTAAAGCGCCGGCAGAAAAAGTGGCTTCTCTCTATCATGAATGCAAGGATCTCAAACAGAAGATAGAAGAAGAGTCCATGGACGAGGAAGCCAAGGCAAGAGAACAGGCATTGGCAGAATTTGAACTGCAGGAGATCGAAGAGGCCGGACTGGTTGCAGGGGAAGATGAAGAACTGGAACAGCAATATCGCAGGATGATCAACAGTAAGAAGATTACGGAGAGTCTGGCGGAAAGCTATCAGCTGACAGGTACAGATGCTGATGAAGGTGCCGGAAGCTCTTTAAGCCGTGCACTGCGTGTGCTCAGAAGCGTTACCATGTATGATGAAGGTCTGGTTGAACTGGAGGAACAGCTGAGCGAAATTGACAGCCTGCTGGCTGACTATAACCACGATGTGGCGCAGTATCTGGATGAACTGGAATTTGATGAGGAAGATTATGCCCGTGTGGAAGAGCGTCTGAACACGATCAACCACATGAAGGGAAAATACGGTAAAACCATCGAAGACATCCTTGCTTATGGGGAAAAATGCAGTCAGACACTGGAGAAGCTTGCAGATTACGATGCTTATATGGAAGGCTTACATAGGCAGCTTCAAGAGAGTGAACGGGCTCTAAAGGAAGCCTGCGGAATCCTTTCAGAAATCAGAAGAGAAAATGCAGCGGAACTTACCATACGACTGGAGGAAGCGCTGGTAAATCTGAATTTTCTAAGTGTGGAATTTGATATTGCAGTCAGACCGGGACAGACTATTACAGCTCTCGGATATGATGATGTGGAATTTATGATTTCCACCAATCCCGGAGAGTCTCTGAAGCCACTGGCACAGGTGGCCAGCGGAGGTGAACTGTCCAGGGTAATGTTAGCTATTAAGACCGTACTGGCAGGGAGAGACTCTATAGATACTTTGATATTTGATGAAATTGATACCGGTATCAGTGGTCGGACTGCATGGAAAGTATCGGAGCAGCTTGATATTGCGGCCCATGACCATCAGGTCATCTGTATCACCCATCTTCCGCAGATTGCGGCAATGGCAGATGTACATTTTGTGATTGAAAAGAGCAGTACGGATGAAACTACCATAACGGATATCCGTAGAACGGATGAAGAAGAAAGTCTGAAAGAACTGGCGAGGCTTTTAGGAAGTGATGTCCTGACAGAAGCTGCGCTGACCAATGCCAGAGAGATGAAAGAACTGGCAGCAGGTCATAAAATGCTTTATGAGGAGTAACGAAAGATGAAAAAGTACAGTAAGAAATGTCTTGGAATGCTATTGGCATCCATACTGCTGATTTTGCAGACAGCATGCGGTATGAGCCGGAGTGAGGAACCATCGATTAATTTTGATGAGATAGAAGTCGTCTCTCTGGAGGCACAGGTTTTTGCCATACCGCAGCCGGTGGAAGCCGCAGTTTCGGCTGTCAATGATTTGGCACAAACATCTCAGACTGAGGCGGATACTGCCCGGGCAGAGAATTCGCAAAACGGTGAGGAATGGTTTGTAGAACTTCCGCAGGAAGGTTACAGCTACTATGACCTGGATAATGTAGTACTTTATCTGTATCTCTATGAAGAACTGCCGGATAATTATATTACCAAATCCGAGGCTAAGAAGCTTGGCTGGGAAGGCGGTTCGGTAGAAAAGTATCAGGAAGGGGCAGCTATCGGCGGTGACAGCTTTGGCAACAAAGAAGGGCTGTTACCGGAAGCAGACGGCAGAACCTATATAGAGTGTGATATCGATACCGATGGCGAAGACAGCCGTGGTGCCAAGAGGCTGGTATTTTCCAATGACGGACTGTATTTTTATACGGAAGACCACTATGAAAGTTTTGAAGAAGTGACAGTTACGGAAAGGTACGAGGTGGTACGGTGAGCAGAACGGTTTATCTGGACGCCAGACGTTTGAAAGAACGTAGAGAAGCACATACTTATCTGTCCAAGATGCTTTCACTACCATCCTATTACGGCAATAATCTGGATGCACTGTATGACTGCATTACAGAGATGAGCGGCTGCAGCATTAAAATTCTGCATATAGAAGAGGCGGGACTGAGCGGAACATATGGTGATAGAATACTTAAAGTGCTGGAAGAAGGCGCTGAGCAGAATTCCGGTCTTGAAGTAAAGAAGGTTTTTAGGGAGTCTTTATCTTAACAGAAAAATAGCTTACTATTACGGCAGTCTTGTGTTATACTGTTATTTAAGTGTGACTTAACAGATTAAATGTAAAGAAAGGACCGGTAAATGCTCTAATGAGAAAGACAAAAATTATATGTACAATTGGGCCTTCATGCTCTGATGAAAAAGTATTGGAAAAGATGTGCCTTGCAGGCATGAATGTGGCAAGACTGAATTTTTCCCATGGCACACATGAGGAACACCTTGTTCCAATCAACAATATTAAAAAAGTGCGTAAAAAGCTTGGTATGCCTATCGCTATTATGTTGGATACAAAAGGACCTGAGTACCGTATCGGCATCTTCAAAAACGGTAAGGAAATCCTGGCAGACGGGGATACCTTTGTTTTTACAACACAAGACATTGAAGGTGATAAGAACAGGGTTTCCGTAAGTTATAAAAATCTTGCGCAGGACTTAGTGGCCGGTGACAGAATTTTGGTTAATAATGGATTGCTTATTTTTGATGTAGTGGAAGTCAAAGCTCCGGATATTATTTGTAAAGTTGTAGCAGGGGGCGAGATTTCCAATCGTAAAAGCATGAGTTTCCCTAATAAGGTGTTAAAGCAGGAGTATCTTAGCGAACAGGACAAAAAAGATATTCTCTTTGGTATTGAGAATGATGTAGATTTTATTGCCTGTTCCTTCGTTTCTACACGTCAGGATCTGATTGATGTAAAGAACTTTCTGAAAGAAAATGGTAATGATGATATCAGTCTGATCGCTAAAATTGAAAATCGTTCCGGAATTGACAACATTGAATCGATTTGTGAGGAATGTGAGGGCATTATGATAGGCAGAGGAGATATGGGTGTAGAAATCCCATTTGAAGAGCTTCCTGCCATTCAAAAGGAACTGATCACCAAGTGCCGTTTACTTGGGAAACGTGTTATCACTGCAACCGAGATGCTGGAATCAATGATACATAATCCAAGGCCAACCAGAGCAGAAATTTCAGATGTAGCTAACGCCGTGTATGACGGAACAAGTGCAATCATGCTCTCGGCTGAAACCGCTGTGGGAAAATATCCTGTGCTGACAGTAGAAACCATGGCAAGAATTGCCAAGCAGACTGAAAAAAATATTGATTATGATAAACAATTCTTAATTAATGACTTTCAGATCAAAGACCAGATAGATGCAATTTCTCATTCTGTCTGCAATATGTCTATTGATTTACATGCAAAGGCAATTGTTGTATGCTCATGGACCGGCACAACGGCCAGAATGGTTTCCAGGTTTAGGCCTCCGGTAGATATTATCGGTGTTTCCGTAAAAGAAAAGACCTGGAGACAGCTTGCATTGTCATGGGGAATCACGCCGCTTCTTTGCGAGGTATATCCATCTATTGAAGTTCTTTTCTATGCTGCAAAGAAAATGGCAAAAGAAGCCTTTCACCTGAATTCAGGAGATACTGTTATAATAACAGGTGGTGTCAGAACAGGTGAATCCGGTAATACGAATACGATTCGTATAGAGAGTTTGTAATATGCAGAAAATGAAGCAGGCTGAGGAATAATTTAAGGTGGAGTAAAATCCACCTTATTTTTTCTGAAAAGTATAATATTGTCCAAAAATCACATACTTAAAATAGCAGAACATTCAGGGAGTGTGAGAGTATGGACATAAAAGACGAACAGGAACTGATTAAGAAAAGAGCTTCCCGGGATATGGTGATTTTGCTGGAAAGCTGGAAACGGCGAAAGAGAAAGCAGAGGATTTACAGATACAGTCTCTTAGGGGCGATGACTCTCGGCATTCTCGCGTTATTGGGTATTGGATATCTGCAGCTGGATCAGAAGATTCCTTCCATCATAAGACTAAAAGCCGGAGCAGAGCAGATACTGGACTGGGAAGTGCCGATGACAGCGGAAGTGGTGGCAGTCAGCGAACAGGGAGAATCCAATATTTCCGATAAATCAATCACTATGAATCTGGGAAATACGGTGAAACTTATCCCCGGAAGTGCTGAGAGCTATCAGATGGATGTGAAGCTGTTTGGATGGATCCCTTTCAAGCAGGTGAATATTCAAATCATTGAAGAGCAGGAACTGATACCGGTGGGTGTGCCTGTAGGAATCTATGTAGAGACTGATGGAATCCTTGTCGTTGGAGTAGGAGAGTTTACCGGCGAAAATGGACAGAATTATTCCCCGGCCCAAAATATTTTACAATCAGGAGACTACATCACACAACTGAATGGAAAAGCAGTTGGTGATAAGGATCAATTCATCAAAGAGATTGAAGAATCCATGGGAGAAGAAGTGATTTTGACAATAAAAAGGGAAGAAGAAACCATGGATGTAAAGATAAAGCCTGAGAAGAACCAGAGCGGAAAATACAAAATGGGTGTCTGGATAAGGGATAACGCTCAGGGAGTAGGCACCATGACCTTTATTGATGCAGATGGCAATTTCGGTGCTCTGGGCCATGGTATTAATGACATAGACACTAGTACCCTTATGAACATGAATGACGGAACATTGTATCAGACCAAAATCATATCCATCAAAAAAGGAGAAAACGGAGAACCGGGTGAAATGACAGGCATGATTGTCTATTCCTCTGACCGAATCCTGGGAGATATTGATTCCAACAGCATCAGAGGAATCTTCGGTACCTGTAATGAGAAAGCAAAGGAGATTGCAACGGAAAATCCTTTGCCTATTGGCCTGAAACAGGAAATTGAGATCGGTCCTGCCCAGATTCTCTGTACTGTAGAGGATGAACCGGAGTATTTTGATATAGAGATTCTGAAAGTCCGCCAGAATCATGACAATATTAACCGGGGGATCGAACTGAAGGTAACAGACCCGAAACTCCTTGAGATAACCGGCGGAATCATTCAGGGCATGTCGGGTAGCCCCATAATCCAGAGCGGCAAGCTCGTCGGCGCGGTTACCCACGTTTTAGTAAATGATTCCACACGGGGTTATGGCATATTCATTGAAAATATGCTGGATGCAGTGGAATAGTGAGAAACGCCTGAAAGAAAACAGCACGCTCCGGGAACTTGCCACAGATATTGATCAAAGTCTTACCGAAGCAACCAGAAATATTTCAAAACCAGATGCCCCGTTACCGTGAAAATAGAAGGAGTGTGTATTATGTGTACAGCTATCACTTACAAAACAAAGGATCATTATTTTGGAAGAAACTTGGATCTGGAATATTCTTATAAAGAAACTGTCACCATCATACCACGAAATTATGCATTTCATTTTCGCAAAATGGGTAAAATGAAATGCCATTTTGCGATGATCGGTATGGCATATATATCGGAAGGATATCCGCTATATTACGATGCTACAAATGAAAAAGGACTTAGTGTAGCAGGATTAAACTTTCCTCAAAATGCACACTATAAGCCGTATTGTGATGGAAAGGATAATGTAACGCCATTTGAACTAATTCCGTGGATTTTGGGACAATGTGCGACTGTTTCAGAAGCCGAAAATCTGTTAAAGCGAATCAATCTCTTGAATGAAAACTTCAGTGAAGATCTTCCGCTATCACCGCTTCACTGGATTATCTCGGACAGAGAACGTTCTATTACGCTGGAGTCAATAAAAACAGGAATAAAAGTCTATGACAATCCGGTTGGCGTACTTACGAATAATCCAACATTTGATTATCACATGTTTCATCTGAACAACTATATGAGACTCACAAATGGAGACCCAGAAAATACATTTGCCGGAAAAAAAGATAATTTAGAATTAAAAACATATTCTCGAGGAATGGGTGCTATAGGCTTGCCGGGAGATGCTTCATCTATGTCAAGATTCGTAAGGGCGACATTCGTTAAAATGAATTCTGTATCGGGAAATTCTGAATTGGAAAGCGTGAGTCAG
>JAGAUD010000022.1 GCA_017620975.1 Lachnospiraceae bacterium
AATGAAGATGACTTATTTGCCGACGAGGCTGGAGTAGAAGGTTTTTATATCTTCTAATCAGTGTCGCCCAGTGTTTATGCTCGCCTCCGCGCGGGCCATTTTCAATTCACGAGAACGCCGAAGGCGGTCTTTCCTATAAAGTAAAAAACAGCAGCGTTTTTGCAACCACTGCTGTTCTGATAATACATTTATTCTCTTTTTAATTCCATGATATCCTACTTTGCAGCCGGATACTCATTGCACAACAGGCGATAAGGCGCTTCATCCTCTTCAATCTCCGGGAATCTTCCCACAGGAGGATTAAATCTGTTATCTGTATTGTCATCGTTACACTGGCTTACTTCTCCTAACAGAACAGGACCGGTTCCCTCTTCTACAGAAAAGTCATGATACAAAAACTGCTGTACATGAATACTTTCACCGGGAGTGAGACGAATCCGGGTTCCTGCCGGTACAGTGTAGGTACGGCCATCGGTATGTACAGTAACGGGAGATTCGTAATCAATCTCTTCATTCGGCAGAGAATTATATACTTTAATCAGCACATTTCCGCCGCCGCGGTTGATGATATCTTCTGTCTTATACCAGTGAAAATGATTGGGAGCATACTGGCCCTCTTTCAGATACAGCAGCTTCTCAGCATATACCTTGGGATATTTATCTGCCATAGCACGGTTACCGTTACGAATGGTAATCAGTGAGAAACCGAACTTATCAAAATCCCCCATTCCATAATCAGTGATATCCCAGCCCAGCATGCAGTCACGTACTTCATCGTACTCATGACCGATTTCCTGCCACTGCTGGGGTGTAAAGTGACAAAAAGGCGGCAGGTAACAATGATATTTCACACACATAGCTTCCAGTTCTTTCAATGCTTTGTTGATTTCTGAACGTTTCATACGTTTTCCTTCCTTTCAATAGACCTGAATCATTGGATTTTGCAAGACACACATCAACGTATCTTACACATTTAACGTTATTATAAATCCAATACGCTGCACATACCACTCTTGACATGATATTTTTAGTGTGTTATTGTGACATCAGATGGCACCCTGAACTTAACTTCGGCTGCCGCCATATCAGGAGGGAAAGCTATGGCACCTGAACTTTATGATGCAAAAGAATATGTGGAAGCCCAGTCCGGCTGTTTATGCCACTATGTGCGCAGTGACACGGAATTTTTCCAGCTGCACTACCACAACTATTATGAACTATTCCTGGTAGTCAAGGGAGATGTTCGTCATGTAGTCAACAGCAAAGAGCAATTGCTTTCAGAAGGGCAGCTTTTGTTTATTCGTGACTTCGATGCCCATGAATACGTCAGCAGGAACGGTGAGTATTTTGAATTCATCAATTTTGCTTTTTCCAAAGAGACGCTGTATGCCATGATTGATTTTCTGGGGAAAGGCTTTCCTTTTGAAACGCTTATGACGGCAGAATATCCTCCTGTGGTAAGCCTGCCTCCCGATGAAAAGGAACAGCTGGCTTATTCCTTGATCGAGCTGTATCAGGATGTGGACAAGGATGTGATCAAACTGAAAGCCCGCACGCTGCTCGTTCATGTTTTTACACGATTCTTCCATAATTATAGGGAACAGAACAGAGAGATTCCCTCCTGGCTTGCTGTCACCTATGAGAAAATGAAAAGCCCTCAGAATTTTACCGCCGGAGCAAAGCGGATGTACAAGATTTCCGGAAAGAGCCGGGAACATCTGACACGCTGCATGAAGCAGTATTATCATACCACACCTACAGTCTATGTATCTGAGCTGCGCCTTTCACATGCAGCCAATCTGCTGCTTGTCAGCAACTTGAATGTAACTGACATCTGCTACGAATGCGGATTTGAGAATCTCTCCTGGTTTTATAAGGTATTTTCTGCAAAATATGGTGTCACACCCACAGAATACCGCAAAAGATATAAGGACAGGTAAATGTCACCTGTCCTCTTTTTTAAGCCATCTCTTTTTCTCCGGTAAAGAAGATGCCTGCTGCCTTTCTTGTTTTCTCCAGCGTCTCAATCACATTCAGCATTACATCAAGGCGGCGATGACATTCTTTAAAATCTTTTTCCTTTATCATCCTTGCAATTCCCTGTATTTCGTAGTACATGCGTGTCTCTTCAGGCTGAAGATTCATTGTCTCCTCACCCCCACGGGTAACCACCTTAACTTCTGTCATACCATTGCTCCCGTCCTTTACATAAATGTAGCCCTTTTCCCCTTCTATCTGGACGAAATTGATGCCCCAGGTATCCTTTGCTCCCACGTTGCTGCTGATAAAACCGTCATACTGAAGCACAAGCACACCGGAAGTATCCACCTGCCCGGGATACATATTGGGATAATATGCAGTGGACTGAGGCTTGCCAAACATAGCTACATTAAAATAGAGATTGTAAAAACCTATGTCCTGCAGACAGCCACCTGCAAAATCTTTGCTGAACACGTTGGTAATCTTTCCTTCCAACAGTGTATCATAACGACTGGAATACTGACTGTAATTGCTCATGACAAGCTTAAGAACACCGATTTGGGGCAAAGCTTGCTTTACTGCATCAAAATTGGGCAGGAAAGAAGGCGGTACCGCATCGAACAGGAACAGCCCCTTATCTTTTGCAAGCGAAACCAGCTCTTTAGCCTTTTTTAAGGTGGTGGTAAAAGGTTTCTCGCAAATTACATTTTTACCGTGCTCTAAAGCCATTTTGGTCTGCTCATAGTGAAGGCTGTTGGGCGATGCTACATAGACACAATCGACCTGCTCGTCACTCATCATTTCTTCCAGATGAGTGTAGACCTTCTCCACTCTATACCGGGTGGCCAGTGCTTCCCCTTTCTCCTGACTTCTGGAGTATACCGCTTCACAGCTAACCCCGTCGGTTTTGGTTACTGCGTTTAAAAACTTGCACACAATTTCTCCGGAACCGATTGTTCCTATTTTCATGGCTTTTCTCCTCGCTTTCGTGCTAACGCCTCCGGCAAGACAGATACTGTCATTTATTCGGATGCGCTTTTTACTATTTTAACTTCTGCAGTCTGCTAGTGCAATAGATTTTTGCCACAACATCATATTATTATTTCATAGTTAAAATATATATGGTATAATAAATTACGCTAATGCAGACCTATGAACACTTTACAATAAATATCATATCAGAAATGAGGGTTAGGAAAATGGGGATGAGAGAAGAATTCGTGACATTTCCGACGCCTGGGGAGAATCTGCCCTTTATTATTGAATTGGCCGGGATCTCCTATTGTGACGGGAGCTATAAGATACACCGAGCTAAGTCAAAATGCATGGTCACGGAATATATTATTGCCGGTGAGGGTACTGTGATTTTGGATGAGAAAAAGTATACTGCCCGGGAAGGGGATATCTATCTGCTTCCTGCAGGGCATGAACAACTTTATTATTCTGATGCAAAGAATCCCTGGACCAAAATATGGTTCAATGCCAGAGGCCCATTGATCGATGAGCTTTTACATATTTATAATACCAGGAATATCCCTGTATTTTCACAATCGGGTGGAAAAGAATACCTTACCACGATCCTTGATATCGGAAGAGAAAACGCTTATTGTGTAAAGGAAAAGCATGAAAAAGCTGCTATCGTCTTTCACCAGCTGCTTCAATATCTGTATGGGATCTTTTATGCCAGGAAAGAGGAATATTCTGAAGAAACTAAGATTTTAAAAGAATACATTGCAAATCATATCACTGAAGATATCTCCCTGAAAGATTTGAGCTCCCTTGTGTATCTGAGCGAATCCCAGATCATCCGTGTCTTCAAGCAGGATATGGGAAAGACACCTTACGAATATATCCTGGAGTTGAAAATAGGACAAGCTAAACTGCTTCTTAGAAGCACGCGGCTTATGATAAAGGAAATTGCATTCAGGCTTGGCTTCTGCGATGAACATTATTTTTCTTATCTGTTCAAACAAAAGACCGGTCAGACACCTTCAGCCTATCGAAAAAGCAGTTCTGTAGGCTAAAAAGAGACTGCAGCAAATCATTTTTATTTTGCTGCAATCTCCTTTTATGTAAAATTAACCTCTGGTCTTACCGCCGCCAACTGTTACAACGATACCGTGAACAAAGCTTGCACGATCACTTGCCAGGAATGCTGCTGTGTTAGCGACTTCAGATAATTTACCATCGCGTCCCAAAGGAATGGAACTTGTCTTGGTATAGCCTTCACGCAGCTGCTCTACTGTAATACCGCGGGTATAAGCCAAAGCAGTCTCATAGGAAAGGGTACGCAGACCGGTAGCTTCCAGAATACCGGGAGCGATACCTACGACACGGATACCCTTACGTCCCAGTTCTTTTGCCCAGGAGCGAGTCAAAGAGTTAACTGCATTCTTGGTAGCAGCGTAAACGCTCTGTCCTTCGGAACCTTCCAGACCGCTCTCGGAAGACATGTTGATGATGACGCCCTTACCCTGCTTCAACATTTCACGTGCAGCTGCCTGAGCACAGAAAAATACACCCTTCAGGTTTACGTTCATAACCTTATCCCAGGTTGCCTCATTCAGCTCGTACTGATTTGCTTCATCTACCAACAGACAGGGAAGATTGATACCTGCGTTATTGATGATGACATCAACGGTGCCGAAACGTTTTTTTACCTGTGCGATCATGGAATCAACACTTTCCTTCTTAGTAACATCTGTAACTACATAAAGAAAACGATCATCTGCTGCATCAAATTGGGGCGGATTGGGATTCATATCACAAACGGTAACATTTGCTCCGTCGTTTAAAAATTCTTTTGCAATCGCATATCCGATACCGGAAGCACCTCCGGTAATGATGACTGATTTGCCTTCCAGACCTAACCATGAACTATCCATTATAATTTTCCTCCTAAATATATTTTTTCCTCTTGCAACCTTTCGTTGCGTGTGATACAACTATAGTAATTGAATCACTATTTGTCAATTTCAATAGATTAAGTAGAAGAAAAGTGCATTTATTGATTGTTTTGCAGATTGTATTGCTCATTATTTGATTGCGGAGGTGCTACAGATGCCATTTTACGAAAGAGAAGATAAGATCATCAATATCCTTTTACAGAAAGAGGTCATGACAGTAAATGAGCTTGCGGAAAAGCTCTATATCAGCAAGCCTACTTTAAGACGAGATCTGCTCAAGCTGGAGCAAAAGGGGATCATTGCAAGGACACACGGAGCCGCTTCCCTGATCAAGAATCCGGCTGATACCAAAATTTCTTTTAACATGCGGGAACAGGAACAGAATAATGCCAAGACAATTATGGCTCAAAGAGCAGTTTCTTTTATCAAAGACGGGGATATCATTATGCTGGATGCCACTACCAGCGCCTATCATATCATTCCCTTTCTGGCCGATTTTCACAACATCATCGTCATCACCAGCAGCGCCAAGACTTCTCTTGCTCTGGGACAGTTGGGCATCCGCAATTTCTGCACAGGAGGGCTTATGATTCCCAAGTCCTTTTCCTACGTGGGCGGAGATGCTCAGGACATGGTCTCCCGCTACAACGCAGATGTTCTGTTCTTCTCCTGCCGCGGCTTATCGGAGGATGGTTATTTATCGGATAATTCTATTGAAGAGAATCTTCTGCGTACGACCATGATGCGTCATGCAAAGAAGAAGATCCTTCTCTGCGACAGCAGTAAAATTGGTAAGGTGAGCCTACATAATCTGTGCCATATTTCGGAGGTAGATGAGATCATCTGCGAAACGAAGGTTCCCCAGACCATTCTGGACAGTCAAAAAAAGGACTGAAGATTCCACTGAGAATCTTCAATCCTTTTATCACCGCGTGTTACTCCAAATGCGTGTTACTCCAAAATATTGGAAGTAATATAGTCAACACCCCATGCAATATATTTTTCAGCATCTTCTGCAGTATCTACGGTCCAGCAGTTTACCTCACGACCATTCTCATGAAGTGCCTGAATCAGTTCGGGTGTAAGCGCTTTATGATAGATATCCAGATCCAGCTTGGCAGCAACCAGTTTCTCTACCAGACCCTCCACATTTTTAGAAATGAGGAACTGTGCTTTCTGGTCAGGAACCAGCGCTCTTAAGTCGATCAGATTCTCCCAGGAGAAAGAAATGAAGATCACTTCATCCAGGTAATCTTGCTCTTTGATCACTTCTACAATCACGGCAATATCTTCCGGCTTCATTCTGTTCTTCAACTCCAAGACTGCCTTCTTTTCATATTTCTTACACATTTCAATGTACTCTGCAAGCACAGGAATATAAAGGTCTGTTCTATATTTACCTTCCTGCTTGTCATACAGTCGGATGCTTTGCAGTTCTTCCAAGGTGGTCTCTTCCACTACCTTGTTTTCAGCAGATACACGACTGGTATTGTCATCGTGAATAATAGCAAATTTTCCGTCACTGGTTACATGAACATCGGTCTCGATTCCAAAATGACTGCGGTTTCCGGCAGCTACGAAAGCAGCCAGGGTATTCTCCATCTCCAGACCGCTTACACCTCTGTGTGCAATCATACGCACACCCTTCTTATCAACTGAAATGGTATTCATATGAATCCTCCTCATGCTTCTCTATTAAGACAAAAAACGTACCAAAACAAAAGGTTGCCCTTTTGTCTTGATACGTCTCCTCGTCTCTGCATCGTTGTAATTATACCATTGTGTCTGTATCAATGTCAATCATTATGTTCCAATTATGCACTCATGATCAGCACCCCGTCAATATCATCTGTCAACTACTTTTCATCTCAATCAAACAATACCTCCTCCACCGTTACAAACACAAATCCATCCTCCAAAAGCTCATCCACGATTTCCAGCGCCGCCGTCACCGATGATTCATAATAATCATGCAGTAAAATAATATCGTTTTCCTTGGCCTTGTCAATGACTTTACCTGCCACACACACTGCATCATCACTGCACCAGTCCAGAGGATCGATGCTCCACAGAACCGGTATCATGTTCAGTTCCTTCTCCAGTGTCTTATCCCAGCTTCCGTAAGGCGGCCGTACATAAACTACCTCTTCTCCTGTGATTTCTTCGATGACCTCGTTAGTCTTGATAAGCTCATTTTTGAATTGTTCCTTATTGGAATTTCTCAGCTGGATGTGGCTGTAAGTATGATTTCCTATCACATGTCCTTCCTCACTCATACGCTTGATGATATCCGGATGAAGGGAAGCATGTTCACCTGTAACAAAAAACGTGGCTTTTACACCACGTTCTTTCAGCCCATCCAGTAGCTGTTCTGTATAGTGAGGATGAGGACCATCGTCAAAGGTAAGGCAAATCTTTTTGGTTTTCGCATCGCTCATTGCATCTTCCTGAGCCATGTTCTCCTGCAGCATGCTTGCTGTTCCCATACTTTCACGAAATTTACTTTTTTGTTTTTGTTCATATCCACATACTGCCACTAAGAGCAGGCAGAATATTACGATTCCCCCAAGCTTTGCCAACATGATCTTTTTCATATATTTTACTTTCCGCGCAGACATTTTGCCTGTTGCTGCGGTATCTCTGCTCTTATTATAATATATGCCGAAAGACCGTTTCTTATATCCTGTTACAGGCTATTTATACCATAACGGCGTCTTCCAGATTCATGGCCTCAACATATCTGTCCTGAAAACTGTCCTGTTCGGCCAAATTGATGACTGTTGTCTTGTCAACAATGTCATCGATCGCGCTTTGGGCTTCTGTTTTTTCGCAGAATCCATACCGGAAAATCCCTGCAAGGGCAGTGTTTCCGCCGGACTCCACCTTATGGGAAAGGACCCTGGGAATCAGGCCGATTGCCGCTGCATCCTCTGACTGCAGAAAATAGCCGAATCCGCCTGCCAGTACCACTCTCTTAATCTGAGCAATATCAGAAAGACCATATTTCAAAGCAAGTGTCCCAATCCCGGCAGCGATAGCAGCTTTGGCAAGCTGAAGATTTCGAATGCTCTGCTGTGTCACCCTGACATTGCCTATCAGGACACCTTCCTCGAAATATTCATCAGCCAGCAATCCCGTATCGTCCACCAGACCTTTGCGAAGCAGTTCCGCCGTCAGATGTACCATGTCAGCACCCCAGACTCCGGTAGTCACGCCGCCTTCAAAAGCAGGGCCTGCTGCCGTGGAACAGGCAATGATCCGATCCCGGTTCCCCAGCGCCATCTCACCATTGGTTCCCAAATCAATGAAAAGCGTGATATCTTCCCTCTCAGCCATTTCACCGGCATAGATTCCTGCCAGAATATCTCCTCCCACGAAGGCAGAAAGTCCCCCAAAAACCTCTCCTGTCATTTCACCCAGTTTGATTTCCCGCTTTTTCAGGTGTGAGGCATGAAAAGGCACACGCCCCAGTTCTGCCGGGTCATCTCCCATCAGAAGATAGGTCATGGTAGTGTTGCCTGCAATCATCAACTTCCAGTCATCATCACTCAAGCCCTCACCGCCCCGGTCTGCAGCTGCCTGCTCTTTCAAATGGTTCAGTCCCTGCACCAAAACTTTACGGATTCCTGCCTTCATGACCTCTGCGTCCGCCGGATTCCCCGCAGCCTGAATTCTGGAAAGCACATCTCTACCATATTTTACCTGAGGGTTCACCGTCGCAAAGCGCCCCTCCTCTTTACCATCCCGTCCAAACAACACCATGGCAACGGTAGTGGTACCGATATCTACAGCCACCAGTTTGCGAGACTCTTCACTAAAAGCACACTGCTCCTGCCACACCTTAAGCAGACCACCGTCTGCTACAATCGTCATGCCTTGTGCCTGTCCAAAACACCTACCACACCCTGTACAGATGTGGCACCTATTTCCTACAAGCCTGCCTTTTGATGTATCTAGTGCCATGTTTTTTCCTGTTACAAGCTTTTCCATTCTTCTCACCCGGGTTACACAAACTGATTTCTCTCTTTATCATAAAGATAATCTATAGACGCCAGCTTATCTGTAATCTCTTTCTCTTCCATATCCAGATCTTCACACATAGCAGAAAGACTGGAATAATAATCCCGCAGTTTCAGATTCACGAAACTGAGCAGCATCACCGGATCCTTCGGTATCATCTTCATCCCTCCTACATCTGACTCAATAAAGTTTCTTTTGCCTGTGCAACGGCTTTCGCCACGCTGCCCTCTTCAAAAGGCACTGCAAGATTGGCATAACGCAGCGTCTCTTTGTAGCTCATGCTGCCGCCACAGCTGCACAGCTTCTTGTAATCCTCCCAGGCAGCCTCGTGATTCTCCCGGTTCTTGCCGGCAAACTCCATAGCTCCCATGGTAGTCAGCGTGTAGTTGATATAGTAGAAAGGATAGAGGTAAATATGAAGCTTATGATACCAGTATCCGCCTCTCTCCATAAATTCATCATTATCGTAAGTACGCCATGGCATATATTTTTCTTCCAGCTTATGCCACTCATAAGTACGTTCCTTGGGCGTCAATTCCGGATGAGCATAACAAATATGCTGGAACTCGTCCACTGCCACTCCAAAAGGCACGAAAGTAATGGCATCCTGCAGGTGGGCAAAGCGGAACTTATCAGCCTGCTCCCCGAAGAACCATTCCGCATAAGGGTAAGAAAACTGCTCCATGGACATGGAATGAATCTCCGCAATATCCGTGGATACACCGTAATAATCGGATATAGGCTGATGACGCATAGCCATATATCCCGCAAAAGCATGTCCCAGCTCATGGGTCAATACCTGCATATCTCCGATGGTATGATTAAAGCAGGAGAACACAAAAGGTGCTTTCAGAGAGGGTAAAGTAGTCATATACCCGGTGGAAGCCTTCCCCGGCTTATTCTTCAGATCCATCAGTTCATGATCGATCATGAAATCAATGAACTCCCCTGTTTCAGGACTCATCTCATGGTACATCTTTCCGGCCTGCTCCACCATGAAATCATCATCCCCTGCAGGCTCTGCATTGCCGTCAGGATATACACGATTCTCATCATACACCATGATCTTATCCACACCCAGACGTTTTGCCTGTGCTTCATACAGCTTCCGACACAGCGGTACCAGTTCCCGGCGCACCTGTTCTCTGAAAGAAGCCACTTCCTCTACACCGTAATCTGTCCTGCCCTGATTCATATAACCTAAAGGGATATAGTTTTCAAAGCCCAGATTCCGACCCATCTCATTTCGGATAGTAATCAGCTCATCCCAGATTTCCTCCAACCGTTCTTCATGAGAATGGTAAAAATCAGAATAGGCCCGGAAAGCAGCCTTTCTCTTCTCCCTGTCTTCATGTTCAAAATATTTCTGTATGCCATACAGATTCAGCGTCTGTCCCTCAAATTCAATGGCCGCAGAAGCCATGATCTTCTGGTATTCATCGGTCAGCTTAGCCTCTTTCTGCATCAGAGGAATATTGGCTTCACAGAAAGCCTTCTGCTGCAGCTCCATCTGCACAAACAGCTGCTTTCCGAACTCTGCTTCGAAATCAGGCCTGAATTTGCTGTCCATAAATGCCTGATTCAAAGCAATCAGGTAAGGCATCACCAAAGGATATTGCTCATTCAGATACGCATTCTCCTTCTCATAATATTCATCTGTAGTATCTACTGTATGTCTGATGTGTACGGTACTGAAGCTTGTTGTCAGCTCCTGGGATATTCCATCCATTTCCATCATACACGCTCTGACCTGCTGATATTCTTCTGCTGCCTGCACTCTGGCAGTAAGCTCCTGTGCCTTATTCTTCAAAGCCTCCAGATCCGGCCTTTCATACTTCAATGTAGTAAATTTAAAATCGTTCATGCTATTCCTGTCCTTTCTCGCTAATATTCTCTATTATATAACAGCTTAAACATTTGCGCCACATTTTTACATAAAAAGACTGCTGCAATTTTACTTGATCCAAACAAAGGGTTAGGACAACGATAAGGGCCTTGGATATCATCCAAAGCCCTCCTGCATCAGCCTTCTTAGATTCTGTCTTTCACCTGTGCCTTCAGTTCCTCATTCTCAACAGTAATCAGAATGGTATCCCCTTCTCTTACCTGGTCTGCCAGAATCAGTTTTGCAGCCAGAGTCTCCACATACTTCTGCACATAACGCTTCAGGGGTCTTGCGCCGTAAACCGGATTATAAGCATTCTCCACGATAAATTCTCCGGCCTGCTCTGACAGTTCAATCGTCAGCTCCTTGTCAGCCAGACGTCTGTTCAAATCATCAATGATCAGATGAATGATACCGCCAATGTTCTCCTTCGTCAGAGGCTTGAACAGAATAGTCTCATCCAGTCGGTTCAGAAATTCCGGTCTGAAATGATTGCGCAGATCATTCATGACCAGTTCTTCTGCCTCAGGCCTGATCGAACCGTCCTCGTTGATTCCGTCAAGCAGATAGTTAGCTCCTATATTGGAAGTCATGATAAGGATGGTATTCTTGAAATCCACGGTCCGTCCCTGGGAATCCGTCACACGACCGTCATCCAGCACCTGCAGCAGAACGTTGAATACATCCGGATGCGCCTTTTCAATCTCATCAAACAACACTACACTGTAAGGCTTCCTGCGGACTGCCTCTGTCAGCTGACCGCCCTCTTCATAGCCTACATATCCGGGAGGCGCTCCAATCAGTCTGGATACGGAGAACTTCTCCATATACTCACTCATATCGATACGCACCATATTATTCTCATCATCAAACAAAGCTGCTGCCAATGACTTGGCCAGTTCTGTTTTACCGACACCGGTAGGTCCCAGGAACAGGAAAGAACCGATAGGCTTCTCAGGATCCTTGATACCTGCTTTGGAACGGATGATGGCTTCCGTTACTTTGGTCACGCCTTCCTCCTGACCGATCACTCGCTTATGAAGTTCGTCATCCAAATGAAGCGTCTTATTCCGTTCGCTTTCTGTCAGCTTCGCTACCGGAATACCGGTCCAACGGGAAATGATTCTGGCAATCTCATCCTCGGATACCTTTTCATGCACCAGAGACAGCTGGGAAGCATTCACACTCTCTTCCTCCTGCTCCAGCTGCTTCTTCAATGCAGGAAGTCTGCCGTAACTAAGCTCTGCCGCTTTTTCCAGATTCCCTTCTCTCTGGGCAATCTGAATCTGGCTGTTGACCTCATCGATCTCCTCACGCAGCTTTGAAAGCTTCTCCACAGAATTCTTCTCATTGTCCCACTGGGCCTTTCGACTGGCGAAATCATCCTTAAGCTCTGCCAGCTCTTTCTGCAGGCTTTCCAGTCTTTCCCGGCTCAGACGGTCATCTTCCTTTTTCAGTGCAGCTTCCTCGATTTCCATCTGCATGATCCTACGCTGCAATTCATCCAGCTCGGTAGGCATGCTGTCCAGCTCCGTCTTAATCAGCGCACAGGCCTCATCCACCAGATCAATGGCCTTATCCGGCAGGAATCTGTCTGAAATATATCTGTTAGACAAAACAGCAGCACTTACCAGAGCATTGTCCATGATTTTTACACCATGATATACCTCATAGCGCTCCTTCAGTCCACGCAGAATGGAAATGGTATCCTCCACCGTAGGTTCATCCACCATAACCGGCTGGAAACGACGCTCCAGTGCCGGATCCTTCTCGATATACTGACGGTATTCGTCAAGCGTGGTAGCACCGATACAATGCAGTTCACCTCTTGCCAGCATAGGTTTCAGCATATTTCCGGCATCCAAAGCACCGTCCGTTTTACCTGCACCTACAATCGTATGCAGCTCATCGATGAAAAGAATAATCTGTCCGTCACTATTCTTCACCTCTTCCAGCACTGCTTTCAGACGTTCCTCAAATTCACCTCTGTACTTGGCACCTGCCACAAGTGCACCCATATCCAGAGAGAAAATCTTCTTATCTTTCAGTCCCTGTGGAACATCTCCACGAACGATTCTCTGAGCAAGCCCTTCTACTACAGCTGTCTTACCTACACCGGGTTCACCGATCAGTACCGGATTGTTCTTAGTCTTACGGGACAGGATACGGATAATATTACGAATTTCACTGTCACGCCCGATAACAGGATCCAGTTTCTGGTTCCTTGCCTTCTCTACAAGCTCCTGACCGTATTTTTCCAAAGTATCATAAGTAGCTTCCGGATTGTCGCTGGTCACACGCTGATTGCCTCTTACAGTTGAAAGCGCCTGCAGGAAACGTTCTCTCGTAATTCCGTATTCCTTCCATATCTGCGCAATTTCCTTGTTGGGATTCTTGATCATCGCCAGGAACAGATGCTCCACGGATACATATTCATCTCCCAACTGCTTTGCTTCATCCTCTGCACTGATCAATACCTTATTCAGAGCCTGACCGATATAAACCTGCCCGCCCTGGACCTTGGTACGCTTCTCAACTGCCTGCTTTGCGCGGTTCACAAAATGTTCTTTCTGAATCTCCATCTTTTCGATGAGCTTCAAAATAAGGCTGTCTTCTATGGTCAAAAGGCTGTAAAGTAAATGTTCCTGCTCAATTTCCTGATTACCATATTCATAGGCAAGACTTTCACAGCCTTGCACAGCCTGCATGGACTTCTGGGTAAATTTTTGAATGTTCATTACATAGCCCTCCTTTTTCTTTGTTCTATCAATAATATAACACAACAAACAAAGAAATCAATAGGCAAATGATAAATATTTTATAAAATTAACAGTTTACACGTCACTATCTGCACACCCGCATCAAATCTTCTCCCGCTTTCACCCGAGGATTATCACACACAATCACATCCCCGTAATCCTTAGCCTCCACAACAGTAATCACAACTGACGGATCATACCCTTCTTCCCTAATCCCTTCAATATCGAACTCCAAAAGCGGCTTTCCCTTATTTACCACCTCATTCTGCACAATCCTGGAACGATAATGCCGTCCCTCCAGTTCCTCCGTATCAATCCCGGCCCGGATCAACAGCTCAATCCCATAATCTGTCTTAAGCCGCATGGCATTCCCGGTAGGATACAGCTTCGTAATCTTCCCTGCCGCCGGAGCATACACCATCCCCTGCTCCGGTACAATCCTCGCTCCTCTCCCGGTTCCTTCCCGCAGATAACACACCTCCCCTGCCACAGGACTCCCTACAGTCCATCCCAACGCTATCCTTTTCTCCCCCGGCATCCCGGCTTTCTTCCCATTTCTTCCATTCCTCTTCCTTCCACTCATTCCTCTCTCTTCTATCCCACCTGTTCCTATCCCATCCACTCCCTTCCCGGTTATTCCATTTCCATCCATCCCAGCCGCACTATCACTCCATCCCTCTCTTTCCCCTTGCTCCTCTTCTTTCCCCTTACTCCATCCGAATCTTCCAATCAACAATCCTGCCAGGAAGAACACCGACGAGCACCAAACATTCACAACCAAATCCATAAAAGCCACCTCTTTCCTTCTTTCCAAATAATTTCCGCCAAACTAAATTATTTTATACATTCTCCTACACATTCTTTTATATTCTTACATACTTAATGCGGAATAATTACTGTTCAGAACCCTTTAAAATATTCAAAAAATTGTTGACACACCGCCCACCCCGGTGGTATACTGCAACTGTATTCTAAATGAAAGTCATTGAACTCACATATTTTTGTAAGTCATTGTTACTTTTAATGATGGTTTACAAAAATATGTGATTTTTTATGTCCTACGTTTTAGAATCACCAACATTAACGGGATTTTTGTCCCATTCCCAAGGAGGAGATTATTATGAATAACGGTACAGTTAAGTGGTTCAATGCTCAGAAGGGCTACGGTTTTATCACCAACGATGCTAACGGCGAGGAAGTATTCGTACATTTCTCAGCTATCAACGCTCAGGGCTTCAAGTCTCTGGAAGAAGGTCAGAAAGTTACTTTCGAAACAGAGTGTGATCCTCAGAACAGCAGCAAGGTTCGCGCTACCAACGTTACTGTTGTAGCTTAATTGCATCAGACGAATCCGGACCGGTAAGGGATACTTACCGGTCACTTTCTTCTTATTGACAAATTTTACCATTTAGTATATGATAGATTCACTTGTGTACATCCTGTGAGGGAGTAGTTGGCGGCAATAACCGCGATAATGTCAACATAATGATGCATCGCGCATCTGGCATTATCTAAGCATCATCCTTGATTTTCCATAGAATATAAGACTTGATATGGGGATTGAAAGGGAATGTGATAATGAGACTCATGGACAATAGCGGCTCATGCCGTTTATTGTCTGTGAGTTTTTTGTTTACTTGAAAGGAGAAAAATAATGAGTACTTTTAGTTTGTTCATCATCGCTGTGGGATTATCTATGGATGCTTTCGCAGTTTCTATCTGTAAGGGTCTGGCCATGCAAAAGATTTCTCTGAAAAAAGCCGGTATCGTGGGCTTATGGTTCGGTGGATTTCAGGCACTGATGCCATCCATCGGCTATATACTGGGAATCCAGTTCGAAAGCTACATAACCTCCATCGACCACTGGATTGCCTTCGTATTACTGTCTCTGATTGGTATTTCTATGATCAAAGAAGCTATGGGTAAAGAGGAAGAATGTCATGATGACTCCCTTGGTATAAAAACCATGTCCCTGCTGGCCGTTGCTACCAGTATTGATGCCCTGGCTGTAGGCGTTACCTTTGCTTTCCTGCAAGTAAATATTGTCCCCGCAGTAAGCTTTATCGGTGTCATCACATTCCTTTTATCCATGGTAGGTGTAAAAGTCGGCAATGTATTCGGTGTCCGTTACAAATCCAAAGCTGAACTGGCTGGCGGAATCATCCTTATTCTTATGGGCATCAAGATTCTGCTGGAACATCTCGGAATTCTGGGCTAAGTAAATTTTTCTGCAAATACAGGGCTGCCTGCAAATTGATATCTGCAGGCAGCCCTGTTTGGCATTTACCCTTCTACTGTTTCCATTCTGTAAAAGCACAGAGACGCTACGGTCATGAAAATAGCCGTTTCTCCTGTTAAGAGTACTGTTATCATGATATAAGCCAGATTCAGGCCTCCCACCATCATACCAAGGATGCCTCCAATGACAGCCACTGTAATGGCGATTCCCATAAGGAACAGCTGAAACATCTGTTTTCCGACCTGTCCCAGAACGTTGCCCACTGCAATCTCAGCCACCGCAAGGATGTAAAGTTTACAGGCATTCAACATCACAAACATAAGAATGGACAATCCTATCGTCAAAGGGGACTGCCCCATGACAATTCCGGCAGGCACCGCCAGAAGCGTACCGTTCACAATTGCCTGAATATGCTGTATTGCAGTTGCATACCACAGTTTGTTAAAAGCGTTGTCGGGAATCAGAAAGGTATAAGGCGATTTTAACTCTACACCCCATTTTCCGCTCAGTGTAGTAAATATAAAGACCACATAAGCCATGACCATCGGAATCATGAAACCGGTCAAGTCTCCGAAACCACCTTCGGAATGATACAACCAGGCTATAAAAATACTTCCGCCCAGGCAGAATAACGTTGTCATATCAAAGAAAAAGAAACGGTTCTTCTTATATTCCAGCAGTTGGCGATAGAAAATAGCTTTGGCTCCACTTCCTCTATAGGAAACAGCTGCCTTGCCGAAGCGCTTCTTCTTCCCGATCCTTAAATCACTGCGGCCCCGTCTGCGGTTTACCAGCAGTTCTTCATAGTCATCTGCAAACTTCATGGCATCTTCATAATACTCTCCTGTACACTTCATCCGAAGCGCCCCAAGCAGCATCACCACAAGCAGCACCAGATACAGTGCACTACAGATAACATTCACAACCGTGAGACCCGTAAACAGAAGATGAATCACTGCCGTATACCATCCGATGACAGGCACCATCTGTACAGCATCACTGTGAAGATATCCCAGGACAAAATCCCACGACAATCCTTCTTTGGAATACCCCACCGCTGCAATCAGAACCAGAATTGCCACCAGCCCATAAGCAGACTTTACCACCAGTGCACGCCCTTTTTCGTCCAGCCTCTGATTTCCATAGCAAAGCAGCATGATTCCGCTCTCCAACAGATTCTCTACTATTACAGAAAAAAGAAAATACAAGACCATCTGCCACCAGGTCACCCTGAAAATATAGGCACCTCCTACTGCCACTGCCAGATTCAGGAACAGATTGACAAACAGATTCTTCACATGGGCATATAACAGCACTTTCTTGGGACTGATAGGGGATGTAAACAGGAAATGCGTATCACTCTTTCGGAATAACAGCCCTTTCCGTTTCGCATAAGCAATCAGGTTAGCAGGTATGACCCAAAAAGCAAATGCAGTAAGCACTGCCGCCATCCCCTCCGGATTATCCATATGAAACTCACTGAACATGGTTTTAAAAGAATAAGGAATCATGAACAGATACAGGATAATAAACGCCAGATATACATAAGTCACCGGCTTACGGATTGCCTTTCGCAGCCGGTTGCGGAAAATATGCCTGTAGAGATACAGAATGGCACTCATTATTCAACTCCCCCTTCTGCCTCCGGGCGCTTTGCCTCCGTCACAGAGAAGAACAACTCCTCCAGGTCTTCATTTCCCACATCTTCTCTTGTATAGCTTCCCAGAATACGCCCCTTATTCATGACAAAAGTAACATCCCACAACTCCTTAACCATCTCCAGCATATGAGTACTGATCAGCACAGTCACCCCCTGCGCCTTCAGTTCCGTTACCACCTGCTTCAATTCCTTGATAGCCGCAGGGTCTAATCCCACCATGGGCTCATCCAGCAGAATCACCCGGGGCTTGATAATCAGGGCACAGCAGATGCTCACCTTCTGCATCATTCCCTTGGAAAGCTCGTTTCCCAGCTTATCCTGCTTATCCAAAAGTTCAAACCGACTAAGCAGCTGCTCTCTCTCCTGCTGTGTCACAGCCACGCTATAGGCGCGTTCCATAAATTCCAAATGTTCTCTTACGGTAAGCGCTTCATACATGTTAGGTATCTCCGGCACATAGGCAAATATCTTTCTGGCTTCTATGCCTCTGGCATCTTTCCCCTGGATTCTGATATTACCGTCATAACGCACCAGCCCCGCAATACTTTTGATTACTGTAGATTTTCCCGCGCCGTTGGGACCAAGCAGAATTCCCACCGTCCCGTCCGGTACCTGAAAGCTGACACTATCCACAGCGAGCAGCTTTCCGTATTTTTTCGATACTTCTATTACCTCTAACATAAATACTCCCTTCTGTGCAGTCCGCTTGCAACTATAAAATCAGTATCCTAACCCCATACAGTACTAACAGATGCAGCGGATAAAACAAATAAAATATATACTTAAGCTTAAGTCCTCTTTCCCCGTTATAAAAGGATATGGGCACAAATCCAAGTGGTGCCAGCAGCTCCGACAGACTTCCGTGACACAGATAGTCTCCGCCCACAAAAGCAATAGAACCGGCCAATATCTGTCTCTTCCTGTTCCCCCTGAAGAGATATAACACTGTAATACACAAGACTCCATATCCGCCATAATCCGTGCAAAGCAAGTCCGCGGTCAGCATTCCCACAAATAGGATTCCGATATCCAATATACCGGTTATCCACTTGTTCACATTGCACAACTTCACTTTCTCCACACCTATCATTACCGCAAGGCCCAGAAACAGGGTAAAGAATACATTCTGATAATTGGTACTTAGCCAGGTATCCGCAAGTGCCAGGTCGAACGGTATCTCTGACACGATTGCGAAAAGAAGCAGCCGCCCTGCATAACGGTATCTGTTTGAAGTCTTCTGAAACCCTTCTATCAGAAGAAAACAGTAAATGGGAAATGCAATTCTCCCAATGGTCAGCCTCATGACCTGGTCTATAGTGTACAACTTAGCAGTACCGGTCAGCCCACTGTAAGTCATCGAATTATTAATGATAATGGGTTCCAATATAACAGCTCCGACATGGTCAATCAACATGGCTGCCAAAGCAATCAGTTTCAATGTACTGCCGGTAATACCTCTTTTTGTATGTACCTCTATATTATTCAATTCTCTTTCCTCCCGGGATTCTTCCAAATAATACAACGTTCAGCGCATTTCCTTTGTATTATTTAATTAATACAATAACTCATTCTTATGCAAAAGTCAATCCTATATTATGCACGAATCGTTCATTTAACGTGCAATGCTTGTCACGCAAAAAGAAGAACTGTTAAGCGTATTACATGTGCTTTCCGGTTCTTCCTTTGTCTCTTATCCTATTTTATATCCGGTTCCCCACACTACCTTCAGATAACGCGGCTCCTTGGGATTACGCTCGATTTTTTCACGAATATGACGGATATGTACTGCTATGGTATTGTCCGCACCAATGGCCTGCATGTGCCAGATAGACTCATAAATCTGACTGATGGACAGTACTTTGCCTCTCTCCTGCACCAATAGTCTCAGTATCTTATATTCAATGGGGGTCATCTTAACTTCCTTGCCATCTACCGATACTTTACGCCTCATATCATCTATGACCAGTTCATCTACTTTATAGATTCTGTCGATATTAGCACATACATTTACCAGCTGGGTATAGCGGCGAAGCTGAGATTTCACTCTTGCCAGGATTTCCAGAGGATTACAGTTTACAGTAACATAGTCGTCTGCTCCCGCATTCAGCGCCAAAATCTTCGTACTTTCCGCTGCATCGGCTGATACTATAATTATAGGCACGCTGCTCCTCTTTCTGATATCTGCGATCATTTCAATTCCGCTGCTAAAGCCCTTATCAGGGAATTCCACATCCATCATCAGAAGATGAATGTTCTGCTCCTCCAACGCTTCTATAAGTTCCGTGTAGTCCCCCACTGCTGTCACACGAAATCCTTCCCCCGTGAATAATGGACTCATGCTCTCAACAATCCCCGTACTGTTGTTATACACCAGTATGCCGTTTACCGTACTGTTACTCATCAATGGTTCTCCTTTCTGTCTACGATTCCCTTATTCTCCTCATGTGAGCCTGATACCTCAATATAATATCCCTACTCTACAAAATAAATACTAACATCCAATTGTTTCAAAACTGCATCAACTTCATCATTTTTATACCCCGAAAAGCTAAAAGTTAAATTTCTTCCTTTCACAGAGATTGCGGCATGGGTAGAAATAACCTCTTCTCCCTCCACAGAATCAAATACTTGATATACCAGCCCCTGTTCGTTAGTAACTTCTCTCTCGTTGGCCGCCTCCCCGGTAAATACGGTACTGGACGCATAACTGGGATATTCTCTGTTGTCTGTCTGCCGCATATCGAATCGCTTCTCTCCAAAATTCACGGAGACATACACCATCTGCAAAATATCTGTAATGACTACCCGCTGACTTTCGATATCTTCTGCCGGGCCAAGCCATGTAAGATCCGGGATAGCAATGACTACATCCTCATTTTGCCTGAACGCTTCCACAGAATCATATTCACGTTCTTCAACTGTCTCTGTTTCACAATCCACTGTCTGCTGTTCACCACCATCTTCATCCTGATTTCCTCCATAAGCTGCGATTCCACCTTCCTGAGGTCCTGCTTTAAAAGAAGCAATTTCCGGCATACTCTCCCTCTCGTCAAAGGCTTCAGCTCCCTCTCCCAGGAAAGCAAATCCGTTCCTCTCCACCTTTATCCTGCCGGAATGATAATTGACAGCAGTTACTGTGCCCACACTACACAGAAGGAACAGACATGCTGCCGAAGCCACAGAGATAATCATCTTACGCCTTCTTTCAGCCACCATCCTGCGATGGTGAAGTTCATCCTTTACTCTGTCGGCATCCATATGAAATTCAGGTAATTCACTAACTGACTTGCTGTATTCTTCCCTGAAATTACGCAAAATCATATTCCTCCTTTAATATCTTTCTAAGCAGTTCCCTCCCTCTGGTCAGCTGGGAAGTTACCGTTGACTCCTTACGGCCTGTTGCCACTGCAATCTCTCTCACAGACATTTCCTCATAGTAAAACAGGTGAATCACATCCCGATACTTTGCCGGCAATGTCCCTACCGCCTCTAAAAGCATCCGGCTTTCAACCGCAGCCACAAGATTCTCTTCCGGCCCCGGTTGGGAACTATCATCTGCAAAATTCTCATATAAAACCACATCTTCATCACTTCTGTGACGACTCCAGGCACTGCGCCATACTTTATGACAGGCATTCAATGTCACCCTGATCAGCCAGGCCTTCTCATGTTCACCATCTGAGAATCCTTCTGTTCTCTTCAAATACTGATAAAAGACCTCCTGAACCACATCTTCGGCATCCTGGACACTTTTAAGTCTCAAATATGCTATCTTAAAGAGCATATCCGAATACTGATCAATTATTAATTGTGTCATTTTACTCTTCCGTTTTGCGCTAAACGTTATCTCTACTTATAACATCCCACAGCTTATTATTTTACTGCAAAATTTCTTAATATTTTCAGGGAAATTTTGTACTTCTATCTATAAGACGCTAAATGCCCCTTTATAGTTTCAATAAATCCGATGTTTTATAAAAATTTTATATTTAAAAGAGGTATACATTAGTAGTATACCTCTTTCAGCATGAGACCTTTAGATGGAACAAGTGGTCCGGCCTCCTCACGACTCTTCGCAGCTATCAGTTCCGGTATAGATGCAGCAGTTCTTCTTCCCTCTCCCACTTCCAATAAAGTTCCCATCAGTATTCTTACCATGTGATATAGGAAGCCGTTACCCCGGAAAGTAAATGTGATAAGATTTCCTTCCTGCACAATGTCTATACTATCAATGCGCCGTACCGTTGACTTCTTTCCTTTCTTCGTAGAAGTAAACGATTTAAAATCATGTTCTCCCAAAAAACCGGAAGCAGCTTGCCTCATAGCTTCTATGTCAAGTGTCTGCGGGTACTCCAGCGCATATCTTCTCAGGAATACATTCGGCACCGAACTGTTCCATACACGATACTGATAACATTTTCCTGTTGCATTCAGTCTGCTGTGAAAACGCTCTGCAGCCTCCGTCACCTGTACTACTGCTATATCCTGTGGAAGATAAGTATTAATATATTGTAACATTTCCTCTGTTGACAGAGCGCTATTGGTATGAAAATTGGCCACCTGACCCATGGCATGAACTCCGGCATCGGTTCTGCCGCTGCCCTGCAGCTCAACCTTTTCACCGCACATCTGGCTGAGCAACTTTTCCAGACGTCCCTGAATCGTATTTTCTGAAGACTCCTGACGCTGCCATCCCTGGTAACGCGTTCCCTCGTACTGAATCAGCAAACGGATATTTCTCATTTTCTATTCCTTTCCGACTTTTTCCGGTTATCTGTCCATCTTTGCTTTTCTGGCACTTTCGTCAGCTTTCATTTCCTCCACAGCTTCCAGATCCTGTGGTTTCAGTCTTCGGAAACGATTAATCCCGGCAATCAAAATCAGTACACTGTTCTTGGTGGTATCAAATGCACCTTCTTCATACATGCTATACAAGAGCAGCCCAAGCGGCACTGCCAGAATCATTCCAATCACACCACTCAGCTTATAGCCAATGAACAGTAGAAAAAGAGTGGGAATAGGTGCCACCCCTACGGAGTCTCCCACAATCTTAGGCTGGATAATCTGTCTCGCCAACTGGCCCACGCCCCAGATGATCAAAAGCCCGATAGCCACCGTATAATCTCCGCTTAATATTTTGATGATTGCCCAAGGCACCATAACCGTACCGGTTCCAAAGAACGGCAGCAGATCCAGGATGGCGATTGCAAACGCGATCAAAAGCACATAATCAACTTTCAGGATGCTCAATCCAATCACTAACAGCAAATACATCCATACTTCAATCTTAAGCTGCGCTTTAAAATATCCACCTACCGATTTCAGCAGACTGCGCTTTATCATCGAAAACCGCTCCACCAGAAATCCGGGTGCATTTCTATGAAACCAGTCATTGATCTGATTTCTCTCTGCAACAAAAAAGTATGATGACAATAGACACATAATGATTCCTATCAGCACCGAAGGAACTCGTTTGGCGATATTTCCTACAACAGCTATAGTCGGACTGCTGATATGTCCAAAAAGATCTCCTATGTAAGCACCTGCTTCCTCAATGATCACCGTAAAACTTTCCTGAACATTCAACGGCAGTTTTTCGTAAAACACACTCATACGCTTGCCAATGTCCATAAAGTCTGCTTCCATGCTTTTCCACATAGAAGGCAGATCATTGATCAGTCCCATAATCTGATCCGCCACATTAGAACATATCAGATAAATTACCGTTACTACTAATCCAATTACCACTATAATAACAAACGCACTTCCTGCTTTTCGCTTAAACTTCAGCTTCTCCTCAAAAAAACGCACCAGCGGGCTGGCAATCATGGAAATGATCCATCCGATTACAAACGGAAGGAAGAAAACCAGAAGCCTGGGCAGCAGAAATATCGCTAAAAGCAGCAACACGACTGCAACGGCAATGTTAACCAGAGCTTTACAATACTTCTTCATCGGTGACTCCATAATTTCCAGCCTCCTGTTCAATAATGGCATCAATGATGTCATAGATTTCCTCTCTGCCCTGCTTTGTCTCGGCGGAGAAAGGAATGATAACAGTATCCGGTTCTACCTGCAGCGTGGTCTTGATCAGCTTCACCTGCTTTTGAATCTGGCTGCGGTTAATCTTATCCAGCTTGGTAGCAATGATAATGGGATGATATCCCTGATTGACAATCCAGTCGTACATAATGCGGTCATTCCCGGAGGGCTCATGACGGATATCAATCAACAGGAAAACTGCTTTCAGCTGTTTGGACTTATGCAGGTAATCCTCTATCATCTTTCCCCATTTAGCCTTCACTTCCTCACTGGCTCTGGCATAGCCGTACCCCGGCAGATCTACAAAATAGACTGCATCGTTCACATTGTAATAGTTGATAGTCTGTGTCTTACCCGGCTGGGCACTGGTACGAGCCAGCGCTTTGCGGTTCATCAGCGCATTGATCAATGACGATTTTCCCACATTACTCTTTCCCGCAAAAGCCACTTCAGGATGCGGTGAATCCGGCAGCTTACTCGTGATACCGCATACCGTTTCCAGACTTACCTGTTTGATAACCATAGGCTTACTCCTTTCTGCCCTCCGGCACCTTCACCAGTGCATGTTCCAGCACCTGTGTCATGTTCCCTACAAATACAATATCCATTCCGCCTTTAATTTCTCTGGATATTTCTTCCACGTCAGGGCGATTCTCTTCCGGCACCAGTACTTTCTTCATGCCGGCAATCTTGGCTGCCAGAAGCTTCTCTTTGAGCCCGCCGATGGGAAGCACGCGACCCCTTAAAGTGATTTCTCCCGTCATGGCCACATCCGCACGGACCGGAATCCCTGTCACTGCAGACATCAGCGCCGTAGCCATCGTGACACCGGCACTGGGACCATCCTTAGGAACTGCTCCCTCCGGAATATGGATGTGGAAGTCATTCTTACGGAATACATCCTCTTTCACATGGTACTTTTTACTGATGGAACGTACGTAACTCATACCTATGATGGCAGATTCTTTCATGACATCACCCATCTGGCCTGTCAGATCAATGTCCCCTTTGCCCGGCATCACATTGACCTCTATCTGCAAGGTATCGCCGCCCACACTGGTCCAGGCCAATCCTCTGACGATTCCCACTTCATCCGTGAGATTCCGCTTATCAGCCGTAAATTTCACATGTCCCAGATATTTCTCCAGGGTTTGACTTGTCACTTTAATGTGGCTATCCGGTTTCTTCAAGATTTCTCTGGCGGCTTTTCTGCAGATTTCTCCCAGCTTTCTCTCCAGATCTCTGACCCCGGCTTCCCTGGTATAGCCATCTATCAACATACGCAGAGCATTATCACTGATCGAAAGCTGCTCTTTGCTCAGACCGTTCTTCTTCCACTGCTTGGGAATCAAATGATCCTTTGCAATGTGGAACTTCTCATTGGCCGTATAGCTGGTAACTTCTATAATTTCCATACGGTCCAGAAGAGGTCTGGGAATGGTGGAAGTGGTATTGGCCGTAGCTATAAAAAGCACCTCGGACAAATCGATAGGGATCTCAATATAGTGATCTCTGAACCGACTGTTCTGCTCACTGTCCAGCACCTCCAAAAGTGCCGCAGAGGTATCCCCTTTATAATCACTGCTTACCTTGTCAATTTCATCTAAAAGCATCAGCGGATTCTTCACTCCCGCCTGCTTCAATGCTCCGGCAATTCTTCCGGGCATAGCTCCCACATAAGTCTTTCGGTGACCTCGGATTTCCGCTTCATCCCGCACACCTCCCAGGCTGATGCGCACATATTTCTTATCCAGCGCTTCTGCTACACTTCTGGCAATGGAAGTTTTACCGGTTCCCGGCGGGCCCACCAGACAAATAATAGGACTGTCCCCCTGTCTGGTCAGACTCCGAACTGCCAGGAATTCCAGGATTCTCTCTTTAACCTGCTCCAAACCGTAATGCTGATCCTCCAGAATCTGTTCCGCTCTGTCAATGTCCGTATTGTCTTTGGACATCTTATCCCAGGGCATCTCCAGCAGCGTCTCTATGTAGCCCCGTTCAACAGAGGCTTCTCCACTATTAGGTGCCAGGCTCTTGAAACGGGAGATTTCCTTTCGGATACGTTCTTTCACTTCTTTTTTAGCTTTCAGCCCGGAAAGTGCTTCCTCGAACTGCTCTGCATCAGAAAATCCGCCGTCTTCTCCCAGTTCCTGTCTGATATAGTTAAGCTGCTCCCGCAGCAGATATTCTTTCTGATTCTTCTCTACTCTGCCCTTTACCTTCTCGCTCAGCTCCACTTTCACCCGGGCGATTTCAATTTCATTGGAAAGCACTCCCGCCAGATATTCAAATCGTTCCGTAACCGTGGATAACTCCAACACTTTCTGCTTGGAAGAAAAGGAAAGGGGCATACTCATAGTAATCAGGTCTATCAGCTTTTCCAGATGCTTCTGCACCTGGAACTGTTTCTCTATACTGCGTCCGACTTTGGGATAATATTTGCTATACCCGCCAAACAGCTCAGCCAGCTGCCTGATCATGGCTTCTTCTGTCACATTATCCAGTTCTCCTTCACAGGTAGGAATCTCCTGTACCTCTGCCAGCAGAAAATCCTCTGACTCCGGAAGAAAACTAAGTAATGTGCCTCTGCCTTGTCCTTCTACCAGCACTCTTACGATTCCGTTGGGAAGCTTGTTCACCTGCTTCACGACGGCAACAGTCCCCACGTGATACACGTCCTCATAGCCCGGTTCCTCTACATCCGGATCTTTCTGGGTCACCAGCATCACTTTCTCATCCACCATCATGGCCTGTTCTACCGCCTTGATGGACTTTTGTCTGCTCAAATCAAAATGTATTATCATATCCGGCAGAATAGTAAGGCCTCTTAAAGCCACTGCCGGTATCTTTTTCGTCATCAATTCATTATCCATTTAAAGTCTCCGAATTCTTCCGTTCCGCGACATTAGCTCCAGTCCGGAGGATTTTATTGCCATATAGGACATTCCGCAGTGATTTCTATATGGCAATAAACGCCGCTGGATTCCAGCGGCGTCTCCTACTTACTTGGCTTTTCTCATCAATGCTTCCCTGTGAATTGTAAGCGGTTCGCTGGTGCCCTCTACAGCTCCCTTAGTCACTACGCAGGACTCAATCGTCTCATCGGATGGAATCCGATACATCAGATCCATCATGGTATTTTCCATAATGGAACGCAGTCCTCTTGCTCCTATCTTACGTTCAAATGCTTTATCTGCTATAGCCAGAATCGCATCTTCATCAAAGGTCAACGCGACATGATCCATATCAAACAGCTTCTGATACTGTTTGATCAATGCATTCCTTGGCTCCTTCAGAATGCGCACCAGCGCTTCCTTATCAAGGCCCTGCAAGGATACACAGATAGGCACACGACCTACAAATTCCGGAATCAAACCGAATTTCACCAGGTCCTGAGGGGTTACTTCTGCAAAAAGTTCACCCACTTCCTTATTGGTCTTCTGCCCAAGTTCCGTGTTAAATCCGATGGACTTACGGTCCAGTCTGGCCTCAATAATCTTCTCCAGGCCATCGAATGCGCCGCCGCAAATAAACAGAATATTGGAAGTATCAATCTGTAAAAGCTCCTGATGCGGATGCTTACGTCCGCCCTGAGGAGGTACACTTGCTACTGTTCCCTCTACGATTTTCAAAAGCGCCTGCTGCACGCCCTCACCGGATACATCCCGGGTGATGGATACGTTTTCGCTTTTCTTGGTAATCTTATCAATTTCATCAATATAGATGATGCCGTACTGGGCTCTCTCTATATCATAATCTGCCGCCTGAATCAGCTTCAGAAGAATGTTCTCTACATCCTCTCCCACATATCCGGCTTCTGTCAGAGTAGTCGCATCTGCAATGGCAAACGGAACATTGATGATCTTGGCCAGTGTCTGAGCAAGATAAGTCTTACCGGAGCCGGTAGGTCCTACCATAAGGATGTTGCTCTTCTGCAGTTCCACGTCATCCAGATCCTTAGGTGCCATTACTCTCTTATAATGATTATACACGGCTACAGACAATACCTTCTTGGCTTCGTCCTGACCGATAACATAATCATCCAGGAAATTCTTAATCTGAACCGGCTTTAACAGGTTGATCTCCTGTCTGCTGCCGACTTCATATTCCTCATCTTCCAACTCTTCTTCCAGAATGTCTGCGCAGATCTCCACGCATTCATCACAGATATAGACGCCGGCAGGTCCCGCAATCAGCTTGCGTGCCTGCTCCTGTGTCTTACCACAAAAGGAACATCTGACATCGTTCCCTATTATCCTTCCAGCCATCCCTCTACTCCTGTCTCAATATCTCAAGCTTTTAGTCCTGTGCTGCATGAGATGCAATCACTTTATCGATCAACCCGTAAGCACAGGCTTCTTCAGCGCTCTTCCAGTTATCGCGCTCAGTATCGGCACAGATGGTCTCATAATCTCTGCCGGTATTCTCAGCCAGGATACGGTTTAATTTCTCTTTGGTCTTTAAGATGTGCTTGGCTGCGATCTCAATCTCGGTAGCCTGACCCTGGGTTCCTCCCAGAGGCTGATGGATCATGATCTCTGCATTGGGCAGTGCATATCTCTTGCCCTTGGCACCGCCTGCAAGCAGGAAAGCACCCATGCTGGCTGCCATACCGATACATACGGTAGACACATCACATTTAATATAGTTCATGGTATCATAAATCGCCATACCTGCAGTTACACTTCCGCCCGGGCTGTTGATATACAGATGGATATCCTTCTCAGGATCCTCTGCCTCCAGGAACAGAAGCTGTGCTACAACCAGGCTGGCTGTCACTTCATTCACTTCTTCGCCCAAAAATATAATTCTGTCTTTTAAAAGTCTTGAATAAATATCGTAGGATCTTTCACCCTTGCTTGTTTGCTCAACGACGTAAGGTACTAAACTCATTTCTGATTCCTCCATCTTCTCTTTCCTTTGGCCCAGAGGCCCCGTCATCTCATGATCATGCATTCTTTATAAAGTATTCATGGAAAAATGACTTTCTATACGCTAGTGTATCCTACTGAATCACATTTTTCAACCATAAACAGAGGATTTAAGAAAAACTTAATCCTCTGTTTATGATTCGGTATCTATCTCTTCGGAAACACAACGATTATTCCTCTACTGCGCTGTCAACTACCAGCTCTACAGCCTTACCGATGCAGATATCTTCCATAACCTGCTTCTTGCCGTTCTCACCTAAGAGCTCTTTCACCTTGTCAGCTTCCATCTTGTAAGCTTCAGCCATCTTAGCTACTTCTGCTTCGAATTCTTCTTCCGTTGCTTCCATCTTCTCAGCAGCCACTACTGCTTCCAGAACAAGACGGGACTGGATTCTCTTCAGAGCCTGAGGCTTTACCTGATCCATCAGCTTAGCAGCGGTCACGCCGGTGAACTGCATGTACTGATCCATGGTAATACCCTGAGACTGGATTCTCTGAGCGAAGTCCTCAACCATCTGTCTCTGCTGGGTCTCAACCATTGCATCAGGAATCTCCATCTGTGCTTCAGCAATGATAGCGTCAACAACAGCGTCTTCCTTCATGTTCTTAGCTTCGGTCTCTTTCTTCTCAGCCAGTTTCTTCTTAACATCTTCCTTGTACTCAGCAAGAGTCTCGAACTCAGATACTTCGCCTGCGAACTCGTCGTTCAGCTCAGGAAGCTCTTTCTCCTTGATCTCTTTTACAGTACACTTAAATACTGCAGGCTTACCAGCCAGTTCTTCTGCCTGATACTCTTCAGGGAAGGTTACGTTAACATCGGCTTCAACACCGATTTCTGTGCCGATCAAAGCCTCTTCGAATCCGGGAATGAATGCGCCGGAACCGATGGTCAGAGGATAGTTCTCACCCTTACCGCCTTCAAAAGCAACGCCATCAACGAAGCCTTCGAAATCGATAACAGTCATATCGCCGTCTTTTACAGCTCTGTCTGTTACGCTGACGGTTCTGGAGTTCTTCTCTCTCTCTTTTTCAATTTCTGCATCTACTTCTGCATCAGTTACTTCTACTTCAGCCTTAGCTACCTTAACACCCTTGTAGGTACCCAGGGTTACTTCCGGCTTCAATGCTACTTCTGCAGTGAAGATGAAAGGCTTACCTGCCTCTAACTGGGTTACATCAACCTTGGGAGAAGATACGATCTCCTCAGTGCACTCTTCCAGAGCCTTCTCATATGCTTCAGGAATCAGGGCGTTGGCAGCATCCTCATAGAATACTTCCTTACCATACATCTGCTCGATCATCTTGCGGGGAGCTTTGCCCTTACGGAAGCCGGGGATGCTGATCTTATTCTTGTTCTTCAGATAAGCGTCCTGGATAGCTTTCTCCAGCTCTTCAGCAGACACTTCGATGGTCAGCTTGGCCATGTTCTTTTCTAATTTTTCTACCTGTAAACTCATTGTTCGTTTCCTCCTTCATCGCGACTGCGCCGCACAAATGGACATAGTCACAGTCATTGTACGATTATACCATAAAAGGTTGGAAATTACAAATGTTTTTTATTTCAGCGAATAGCGCGTCAGAACTGTTACATTTACTTCCCCTTAAATTGTATTGGTTTCACATAACATTCTCATGAGTCGCAATGAGTACCGCTCTTCCCTTTCCTTTCTCTGCGATATAGGCTGCTGCTTTCTGCCGATTCTCCTCATCAAGTCCGGTAAAAGGTTCATCCAGAAGACACACTTTGCCTTCCGCTTCCATGGCACGTACCAGCGCCACTCTTCTGCGCATGCCGCCGCTCAGCTGACGCACCGGCTTATTCAGCGCATCCCCAGGCAGGAGTCTGCCCAGCGCCTGCCCGGCGCTTTCCTTATCTCCTGTGACCAGTTCCACATTTTTCACCGCACTATAGTCTTCACACAAGCGGTCTTCCTGAAACATCATGGCAACCCGGTATTCACCAATCACACTGCCGTTGTCAGGCTGCTCCAGACCTGCCAGTATACGGAAAAGGGTGGTTTTACCGCTGCCGGATGGCGTTTGGAAATAATACATCTTGTTCATTTCAAAAACTTCGGAATAATCATTGAGGACCGTTAATTCCTGATAGCTTTTATAAATACGGTCAGCCTTCAGGCTGACGCTCTGTTTCCCGCCCTCCTTTTTCCCCAAGGCAGGCTTTCTGCAGCCCGGTTCCCATTCCCAGACTTTCCCCATCGTCCACAAAATCAACTTCTCCGTAACCACACTGAGCATAATTGCTGTCGCTGTCCAGGCCAGCACATCTGCCGTATCCAGGTATATCTTGGAAAGATACAGCCGTTCCCCGATAGAATGATCCGGCGTACCGATCACTTCTGCAGCTACCCCCGATTTCCAGGCCATTCCAATCGCTATCTTCAGCCCACTTTCCAGAAAAGGCCTAAGTGCCGGTCTGTAGATGTAAAACAGGCGATTCCGCCAAGGCATCCGAAATACTTCCGCCATTTCCAGCAGCTTTCTATCGGTACTTTTTAAGCCTTCCAGTGTATTCACATAGATATGGGGTAATACGACCAGGAAGCAAATGCTGACGGACAAGTACGGCGCTCCCCACCAAATCAGCAAAAGCACGGTAAAGGAAGCTACCGGAATAGCCTTTATCAATGTCATAAATGGCTGCCATATTTCTTCCAGAAGCTTATACCTGTAACCGATGGCAGCCAGTCCCATGCCGCAAATAATACCAACCAGAAGCCCTGCCAAAATTCGAACGTAAGAAGTCCCCAGTGTCCGCCAAAAGCTTTCTTCCAACATATTTTGTAAGAAAGCCATTCCCGTCTCCACCGGCCCTACCATCAATATGGAATTGTGACACAGCCGGCTCACTATCTGCCAGATCATCACCCAGCCTGCCAGAATCAGAAGCCTGCGTCCCATGTTCTGCCTTTTTTTACCCATACCATAACTACCTTTGCCATTATTCATTACGGAATGTAATAGAAATCCTCGCCGGGGAGTGCACCGCCTACAGACTCCGGATTCTGCTCAAACAGTACCTCCAGATAACCGCTTAGCGCCTGCTGCATTTCTGCACCCTGCATACAGGTAATATTGCATGCGGGAATTGCCTTCTGAGCGATAGCCTCCTTGGCTACAATTCCTGCTGCTACTGCAAGAGAAGCGCCCGTCTGCACATCTTCGTTGATAGCTCCCGTGCTCTCTTCATGCTCCTTCAAGAACACTTTCACTGCGGCTTCATGCTCTTTCAAAAATTCTTTGCGCACTACGGTAACACCTGTCACTACCCGGCTGCCGTCTTCTCCCAGCAGCTTTGTCCATTCCTCATTCATATCAAGTACTACTTTAAGTGCTTCATTCTGTATGCAGGCTGCCGTTACAAAAGGCTGTGGCAACAGTCCTACGGCCTGAGGTTTCTCAGCCAATAGCGCAGCCACCTCAGATGCCTCGGATTTATATTCCAACGTATAATCTGCTTCTGTCATGCCATTTTCGGATAAAATATAATGAAGCACATAATCCGGTGTAGTACCCTTTCCGGTCAGGTAAATAGTACGGCCTTTCAAGTCCTCCACACTTTCGATAGTACCGTCACCGGTTACCATATATAAAACACCAAGCGTATTGATGTCGATGACTGCCAGCTGCCCTTGCATCTTATTATAAAGCACAGATGCCACATTTGCCGGTACCAGTGCAATATCCATCTCTCCTTTTACCATCAGCGGCAGCAGTTCGTCTGCCTGGGCAGCCATGGTAAAGGCATAATTGCCTTCTGCTCCTCCCTCCTCAGCTTCCTGCATTAAGAACAAAAGTCCCATGGATGTAGGTCCTTTTAAAGAACCGACACGAATCTGTGTGACATCTGAAGTCTTACCGCAGCCCGTAAATATAGACATCATAACCGCCAAAATAACATACACTGCAACAATTTTCTTTATTTTTTTCATAATGTAATCTCTCCTCTTCTCCGTCCTTCTATTTGGACAGACATTACTCGCTATCCATTATACGCAGACTCCTCCTTGTATGTCAATGGAACACGCCATATGCTAAATGAAAAAAATACCATAATAATTTTTAAATCACTGCCCATACTATTACCAAGATAAGTGATGACAAACACTTAAATCAGCCCAAGGGTCAAGCGACTGGCGGTTCGAGATAAGTGAATGCCAGCCGCTTATCTTGAAGATAGAGAAAACCACAAAACACAAATTATGGAGGTGACTGAAATGTCCGGAAACAGAAGTAATAGAGTAGAAGTACCTGAAGCAAAAGCAGCAATGGATCGTTTCAAAACTGAGATTGCATCTGAACTTGGTGTAAACCTGAAGGAAGGCTATAATGGCGATCTGACTTCCCGTGAAGCAGGTTCCATCGGTGGCGAGATGGTTCGTAGAATGATCAGAAAACAGGAAGAACAGATGAAATAAAGCTGCTGAAGCGTAATTTACTCAGCAAACCGCATAACGGAAGAAGGCCGGAGCTTAGCGCCCGGTCTTCTTTTACTTTTTGCCTTTACAAGCTTATTCTCCAAATACTGCCTTATAGTCAGCCCGGAACTTCTCAATACCTGCTGTTGTCAGAGGATGTTTTACCATCTGCTCGATTACGGAATAAGGAACGGTAGCGATATCAGCACCTGCCAGTGCACAGTCGGTAACATGGATTGGATTACGTACACTTGCTGCAATGATCCGGGTCTCCAGATCGGTTACTGCAAAGATGTCAGCAATCTCTCTGATCAGGTCCACACCTCTCTGGCTGATGTCATCCAGACGTCCCAGGAAAGGAGATACATAAGTTGCACCAGCTCTTGCTGCCAGAAGTGCCTGGTTTGCAGAAAAGATCAAAGTGACGTTGGTCTTAATGCCTTCTGCGGAAAGCACCTTACAAGCTTTCAGTCCTTCCACAGTCATAGGAATCTTAACTACCATATTGGGATGAATGGCAGCAATGGCTCTTCCTTCTGCAATCATTCCTTCTGCATCTACGGTAGTAGCCTTTACTTCGCCGCTGATAGGGCCATCAACGATAGATGCGATTTCAGCGATAACTTCTTCAAACACTCTGCCTTCCTTCGCAATCAGGGACGGATTGGTGGTAACACCACAGATTACACCCATGTCATTAGCTTTCTTGATATCTTCCACTTTTGCTGTGTCAATAAAAAAACGCATTTTTCTTCTCCTCTTTTATTATGTAATATTTGAAAAAAGCGGGTCCGAAGGCCCACTAATGTCACTTACTTATTACGTCCGCAGCACTTTTTATACTTCTTGCCGCTTCCACAAGGACAGGGATCGTTCGGATAAATCTTCGCTTCCTTAACGATCGTAGTAGAAGACTTCTGCTCCTTGTACAGAGCCTTTCTTGTCTCCTCATCAAAAATATCGTTCCACTGCTCCAGATTGTACAGCCAGTCAGCTTCAGCAGCTACCATATTTTTGTACAGAAGAGCCTTATCAAATCCAAGGTTAACCTCAGTATCCTCTTCCATCTCTTCTATAGGGTTGGCTTCCTTCAGACTGTCGTTGATACCATCCAAAAATCCGGTCATGGTCATAATAGATACACCATACTTCTCAGCCAGTTCCTTTACCGTTCCCTTAACTACGTCATCGGGATTGGAAAGCAACTGTGCATAGATATTCTTCTCTTCCTCAAAATATGCAGCCCAGAGCCTCTGAAGATTGTCTCTTCCGGTCTCCTCATTATAAGCTGATGCTCTCCACTGTTCTAATAATGCCATAATAATACCATCCTTCTCTTTCTCAAATAAACTTTTTCTGCTTGTCCATAAAACAAACCGTCGGGCGGACAAGCCGTCAGCCCTTACTATGATAGTATATAACAGAATGCGCCGGAACACAATATAAAAAAGTTTCAAATTTTATGTATAGACTTTTGAATCCGTGACATACTATTACTGTCATCGGAACCCCCTCCTTTGATCTTACGGAAGATGAAATAATTACTTAATCCTCCCCTTTTTAAAGCTCCGGGACGCGGTTTGGGCGCGGTCCGGGGCTTTTTTTGTACATTCTTTATACCGACTTAAAGCCTGCCTCTTTCTTATATTGTTTTATTAATGTGTATGTTCGTTCTTTTACGTGGTCAGGTGTTGCCTGTGTCGTTTTGATTAAAGAATCAAGGAACACCGTCTTATTCCCATCGACGAAATAAAATAATCTAAATTCACGACTATTAGTAATGGTTGTTCTAAACTCACAATAAGTGATATTTTTGTATGTAATAGCGTCTGTGAACCTTCCTAATACATTGCCGTTTTCTCTGCCTTCTGCGAACACTTGAAAATCCTTCTGTATAGCAAGCGCATCGTTTTTACTTAACTTTCCGTTATCATAGTATTCATCAGCATAATATTTCGAATGATTCGCGTAAAACAATATGCTCTGATCTCTTATTCCGCTGAGCAGCAATTCTGAGAATCCGATGAGATCTTTCAAAAATAAAATTCTTCCGGCACTCACTTTATTGTAAAGATTGAAAATCTTCTGACTGTTTCTGTTCTTTTTTATGTAAACTTCATCTACCATAAAATCCTTATGTTCAAAAGACACAGTCACGCCATCTCGTTCCAAGGCCTCAGAAAAACAATTTGGCTGTTCTCCATTAAACTCACCAATGTAATCACAGCTATAGAAAGAATCTCTATCCGTTTTAGAATCACTTTCCCAAAAAGGTTCGTCCACGAGTTCTCCCAATAAACGCCTGAGCTTCTGTGCTTCCGGAAACCCGTAAAATTTTTGCGAGCAAAGAAAGTTATAAATTGTTTCTCGTTCTGTTATATATTTTGAGTATGTTTCCTGAGATTTCCATAAGATAGTACTTTTATTTCTTAAACAATCCAAAACAGGAAACGTATTTTCGACTAAGGAATCCACAAAATCCTCGATATTTCGAAACTGACCTGCAATTGCATAATCATTTAGTACAACTTCCATAATAATTCCTCAAATATCAAGCATACGATTTAAATCGATATCAAACTGATCAAATAAGCCTTCCACATACGTTAAAATACGTCCACGCTTTCCAAACTCTATCACCGTATTTTGGGTGCATTTTGTGGTGCTATCAATCGAAAAGAAATTCACGGCAATTTTTTCTGCCTGCATTTTCTGCGTTGCAATACCGGCTCTCACACCGTTAAAAATATGATCACTGTGCGTTTCTACAAACAATTGCCTTCCCGATTTTGCAATAAAATATAAGAATTCACACACCTTGGACTGTGCTTTCGGATGAAGATGAATTTCAGGATTTTCTATCACAATAATATCATTTTTATCACTAAGCAGGCACAACACCAAAACACTGATCAAATAACTCAATCCTGCACCAGTATTTTTGGGGCGTATCTGTTTGCCTTCCGGTGTCGTATAAAAGCACTTCACAAAATCAGTTCCCACGACATCTTCTGTGGTAATAGAGGTCTCCAAAATATAGTTCAGCCAATAATTTACTTGTGAAAACAGCGTATATGATTTCGGCTCACGTACGATCTCATCAGCAACATTTTCGCTTTTATATTTATCCAGACAATAAATTGCATATTCGCCGTTAATACCCACATTCTTATCATCCGAAAACTTTTTCCTGTAAATATCTTCGGCACCGATTCTATTGCAGGAGAGATATCTGATTACAGGTAATTTTGGGGAAGCAATTCCGAATGATGTTAAATCAAATAAATCATTCCGAGAAATTCCATCCTCATCGAATTCCAGATTTACCATATCTCCGGAAGATATGTCAAAAGCAATGCTGATCTTCCGCTCTGAGATATTAAAATTTTTAGCATCTTTAAATTCACCTAGTGTAATGTAATTGCCATTAAAGCCTACATTACCATATCCATTTTGTGCAGCTAATAAAATTGCCTGTAAAACCGTAGACTTACCGGATGAATTTGCGCCGGCTATAATATTTAAGTTTTTGCAATTCAAACTGAGCTTTGAAATACTTTTCAGTCCTGCAATATTGACAGTTTTTATCACAAAAATCCACCTACCAATTCCATTATTTTGTCATATCTATATTTAACTTTAATGTCACTGTCTCTGTGATTATTCAGACTATCCCGGAACCCAGGATCGTTTTTTAAGGTACCTATGGCCTGTCTTAAATCATCGCGAATTTCATGTTTCCGATATGGCAACAGTGTCATTGCATACATAAAAGTCTCAAAAATATTAATATTAATGGGATAACGCTTAACTGTACCATCTTGATTTACATCAATCAATCTGAATGCATTTTTTCCAAGGTAATAAATAATTTGTTCTAATGCGTTCATTGTACACGCTTTGATATTATCGATTTCACAATCTGATGCAGTATTCAGATAATCCATTGTCAAGCCTAACAACTCATCGATATCGCCACTATATTGATATAACTCCCCGGATCTTATATTATTATTATACAATTTCTGATTGTAATACAAATAAAAAGCAATAAAGCGCAGGAGCAAATATCTGTTTTTCATACGGGTGTCTTTCAAGAAATAATGTTCTGTAGCTTCATTAAATACCTCTGTTTTGCTCAAAGTATTTAATAAAGCAGTAGATTTTCCCTGATACAATGCATTTCGTATTTCCTGTTTATTCAACTGCGTTCCCGCACGATTAACTCTATCAAAAATATCAAATTTGACCCTGTCCGGAGTCATAGGCTGTATAACATGTGCCATAATCTGATAATCTTCAATTTTTGACTGATAGATCGGATCTAAATCCTTAAACTTTTTCTTATTGAACTCGTCCAGAATCTTCAGATTATCCAGCGAAAAACCATTGTTCAAAAATTCAAATATTGCGCTTAGTCGCTGCCTGCCATCAATTACAATAAGTCTCCCTGTCTTGTCCTCATTAAAATAAAAAATAGGCAACGGCAGCCCCATCAGAACACTTTCGATCAGTTCTCTTTTCTGCTGAAGCTTCCATACACTCTCTCTTTGAAAATCACTGTCCAGAACAACCAACGAAGGTACCTTATCGTATTTTCTTTTCAACTCATAAGCCGTATAAAAACCACGTTCCACCTTAATTGACTTCATCGGATATATCCTTTCGTCCTGAGGATAAACCGAAGGATCTAGCTGACCATCTTCATTATCCAATAGAATATCACCATTGGAAATATTATATTCATCTTCGCTGTTATTTATACCCTGCATCTTATCTATCTCACCGTTTATCATGCTGCTTCTCCTTCGCAAGCATAATTCTTTATACTACTGCTTCTACAGGCAACTTGTCCCCACCTTCTGCACACATTAGCCGTTCCCCAACAACTGCTTATAGCTTAGCATAATTTGCCAACATACGCAATAAATAATTTATACCGCATTCCGGATACATCTTATTGTCCGGGTGCCACGTTTTCTAAATTTGAATCAATCCCTATGAAGGAATTGTTGGTCTGTAAGGTGAACCCATTAATGAGAATATAATCCGGCAAACTTATGGATAATCGTTTTCTGTGGTGTTATCAAAAAAAATTATGGGCAGCCTGAAAAATCAGCTGCCCATTTTACCTTTTAGTATATGCATCTCATACTGCCTGTTTCATGATATAACTCTCTGTATCCGTCAACATCTCCGTAATGTGTACATACTACTCTATAATATTCTCCGTATATTGCTCCAGTATATAGAAGATCCACCGCACATCCCAATACATTATTAAGTTGTCCGCCAGTACTTGTAGCCACCGTTACCCAATCACTTCCATTTTTAAGCTGTATTTCAATGTCTTTTACACCCACAACAGAAGCAATCATAGTCATGCTGGTAGATATTGTTATTGACATACCACTTGAACTGAACTGCACATCAACAGTAGCATCTGCAAAAGTAGTAGAACGAGCTACAGAATTCACATTTGGCGTATATTCTTGAACCACTGCTTCAAGAGCAACAACATCTGTCTCTTCCGAATTTTCTGCCGCAAAAGCAACATTGATAAACAACGTACTTAACATAATTGCTGAGAGTAATAAACTTGTAATTTTCTTTAAATTTTTCATACTGTATCTCCTCGTATCATTCAATATATTACAATCATAAGGTTAAATTGGCAATACTATCGTATATAATCTCTTTTATTGTATCAATATCGAGGTTACTATACATATAATAACGACTTTTATCGTAATTAAAGGCTGCTATGTATTCTTTATAATCTTCATTTGCCTTTTCATAAAAGCCAACCTCTATATCTTTTATTATCTCTTTGCCATAAAGGTCATATGCATCAAAAATCTGGTCTATTGTAGTTACAGCATTATTATAACTTTTTTTTACGTAATTAACAAATAAACCTGAATCATTTTTGAAAAAGCATTCTATTTTTACAAACTTAGAATTACACATCAATTCTATTTGCTGCAAATCAATAAGCAGCATATCGCTGTTGGGCGCCCAAACATAGTTCAAATATTGAATTGGCACTTGCTCCATAGTTTCGTATACTTGATAACAAACTGTTCCTGCATTGATACCGTCAGGAGAAGTAATTGTCATGTTTTTCCCCGATTCAATTGTAGAGAAAAAACCATTCCTCTGTCCATACACAACTGTCGTTCCGCCCAGAATCATTGCCACTACTAACGCTGCAATAAACGACGCATTCACAAAAGCGCTGCTTCTGAAAAGATGACGCAATTTCATCTCAATTCTTATGCTAAGCGGATATGACGGCTCATCCTCTTCCGCACTTTGACGAGACGCATAAAATGTCCAGTATCGTGCATGTGCTTTATCCGCCCTGTAAAATTCACCCTCCCTCCTCTCTATCGGGTCCATTATCTCCAGTAAATCAACAATAGCAGTTATCTCTTCACTATCAAATTCCTCCGGAGCGGCTTCATTCATAAACCATTGCAGACGAGCTTCCAAGGCTTTGATAATTTGTTTTTCCGTTCCCCATCTCATCATCTGTTCCCTCTTTCACAAAATTCAAAAGTTTAATTTCTCGTTACTGTTTATCGGCATTAGTTCTATTTTACTTTGCGCCTCCCGGCTGTATGCCTTTAACCTTTTTCGTGCAGCCAGCATTAACCATACACGTGGATCATGGTGAGTCCGTAGCATGTCCACATTTTCCCAGGCATCATTAAATGTCCTTAGGACAATGTCATCCAACGCCTTCATATCTTCTTCCGGCAACACCAAACGTGCGAGCTTCAGTAACGTTGCATAGTTGTCATCCAATAATTTATTCATGAAGACAACATTTTTATCTTTTGTACTTGTGCGGTGCAACATCAATCCCCCTTTCCTATTGATAAAACCGCCATTTTTTATACAGCGCTGCTTTTCTTAGAGAATGTATTTGAGTCAATTCCCTTATGAAATGCTTCTGTACATTTATATTATTTCTCTAATGCCCATAATGGTTACAACACAATTCCCGAAATTTAGACTTTTTTCAATTCTTTCCCAGCCTTATTTTCACCTGATTAGACAGTAATGTCCTTTTCTGTAGTTCATAATAATCCGGGACACCATTTACCAGTACGACCAGTTCTCCGTCCAGAATACATCTTTGCTTTACCTGCTTATGAATAGCGCACAGCTCCGGGAATCCAGGCAGCAGCTCCATATTCCTCTTATTGCGCAGGATAACTCTTTCCTCTTCCAGATATGCCACACACCGGAAGCCTTCCAGCTTTAATTCATAAACCAGCCCGGATCCTCAAAAGGCTCCTGCATCCGGGCAATGAGCAACGGCTATATAATTTATTTTCCGTAATTTTCTATGAGACACTGATGCTCTTTGGTCTTTTTATCGTAATTGATGCCGACCAACAGTATCTCACCAGTGTAGCTTGCAATTGACGCCGGGTACTTCTTGTCTTTAATCTGCTGCATCGCAGTCTGAGCATTTTTATTCCATTTGAGTTCTACCACAAGTGCTGGATAGTCATGAGTATACTCTGGCTTCGGAATGAATACAAAATCAGCAAATCCTCTACCTGTTGGCAGTTCTCGGATTGGCTTGAAGTAATACTGCATCGCACTCAAGTATGCAATGGTAAGCACACTACTTAGAGAGTTTTCATTGTTATATTGGATAGCAGATGCATACTCAGAATGAATCTGCTCGATTCCTTTCGCCACCGCCTCTGTATCCATATCCAGGGTGGCATTCAGAAGGACTTCCGACTCCTGCTGAAAAGCAAGCAATTCGCTCCAACTCTTGTTTCTTGTAGCCTTTGTAAGCTCCTGCCGGATTTCTTCATTGGGAATAAATGCCATTTTCGTATTCTGATCATACCCAAGGTATCCCAGGTGAATCATATATGTTAAAACGTCATCTTTGCTTTCAAAGTAGACTGTATCATTTTGAAATGAGGTCACATCAACTTCTACAGACGCACCGGCCAGCATTTCAATGATTGCAGACTTCAATCCATCAAAATCCATATTAATCAGCGGAACAATCGCCTTATAGGACCCCGTCTCCGACCAGTAGCTTTTGAACTTTCCTTTTGTCATCAGGCTCACAACGGCTTTCGGATTGTAGACTTGCTTATCTTCCAGAAGATACCCATCGTACCATCTCTTTACCTGTTCAAAATCCCGGTCATATTTTTTGCAGAGATTTTGAACCTCCTCCTCAGTGAAGCCGATATATGGAGCAAGAATACCGGCATCCAGCATCGTATATTCATCGAAATTGTTCAACGCCGACTGCGTTTTTTCACGCTTGATCGGTAAGATACCTGTAAGATACGCAAGCTGAATGTATTTTGTTGGCTCTGTGCCCTTGAACATCCCTCTAAGAAAGTTGATATACTCATCCTTGACCTTCTGGTTCGCCGCTTCATCCCGAATCAGAACATCCCATTCATCAATGATTACAATAAACTTCTGCCCTGTCGCCTCTTTAATACGAGACAATGCGTCAGGTAACATAACCACTTCCTTCGGAAGCTGATCCGGATAAATTTCCCTCAGTTCCGCAAGGACACTCTGCGTGATATACGAAACAACATTGCTTACATCACCGGCATTTGATAAAAACCACTGGATGTCTATGTGAATGACATCATACTTATTAAGATGTTCCCTAAAATCAGCTTCTTTACCAATAGCAAAATTTGAGAACATTTTCTCTGAATCGCAGCCTTTACTGTAATATGCCGTAAGCATATTCGCTGTTATTGATTTGCCAAATCGTCTGGGACGGCTATTACAAATGTAGCCCTGCATGGTATCCAACACTTTATTGGTGTTTTCTATCAAACCTGTCTTATCAACATATATTTCTGAATTCAGTGCGACCTGAAAAGCACTGTTATCAGGATTTACATATCTTCCCATTCGTTGTACTCTCCCTTCCGAAATTATGCGGCAAGCCGTTTTATTTGCATACCTATTGTAGCATGCGCCGCACCAGATAGCAAGTCGCACTGCAATCTTATCTCCAAGAAATTAGATGATAACGCTTGCTATTTCAGCTGTCAAATGTTATTCTACTTAAAGTACGACACTTTATTGAGATTCAAAACCAGTTAAATGAACAGGAGAAATCATGAATCAGAATCATACCAACGAAAATAACACCCACAAGAAAACCACCTCTAAGCAGATTGTAGCCATCATCGGCATCGTCCTTCTTGCAGCAATGTATGTAATCGCTCTGATTGCCGCTATCTTTGACAATCCTAATTCCATGCTTTTGTTCCGTGCATGTCTCATAGGCACGTTCACCATTCCGCTGCTGCTCTGGGTTTACATCTGGATGTACGGTAAGCTGACCCGGAAACATACCATGGCAGATTTTGACCTTGGTGGGAAATCAGGTGAACAGAAAGAAGAATAGCATTGTGAACTAACAGTTCAGCCAAGAAAAAGGCGTGGATCACTCCACGCCTAATTTTTTCAACTCTTCTTCTGCCTGTTCTTTACTCTTGAACCAGATTCCATGAATCCCCAGCTTTTGTGCCGCCTCTATATTGTGGAAAGTATCATCCAGGAACACGGATTCATCAGCCTTCAGTTCAAACCGTTCCAACAGCAACAGGTAAATTTCCCGCCCCGGTTTCACCATGTGTTCCCTATAAGACAAGATTCCTCCGTCCGTATATTTAATGAATTCCAAGGATTCCGGGCACTGCACTTCTGCCCTCCCGGAAAAATTAGAAAGATAGTATACGTTGTATCCTTTGGTTTTCAGCTCCTTGACCCATGGAACCGCATAGTCTCTGGGCCGAACCATGCCATGCAGATCTGCAAAGACAGTTCTGATCTGCGTTTCGATTTCCGGATCGTTCTGCACGAAAGCATCAAGAAGCTGCTCATCCGTCCACACGCCTCTGTCAAGCTCATACCAGAGGTCGCTTCTCACAGAAGCATCGGCAATGCGCTCTGCCATTTCTTCATCGCAGCCTTTGTTCATCATCATTTCTTTCCAGGAAAAATCGGTTAATACATTTCCAATATCAAAAATTATATTTTTAATCATCTGCCCTCCATTTGCTCCTGCTCTATTCCCATGATTTCTGTCAATTGTCTAGCTGCTCCGGACATCGCCATTCTGGTACTTCGCACCACGCAAAAGCTTCTCTTGGGTATCATGTGGTTGAAACGCAGTTCAAAAAGCTGTCCCGAATCAATATGGGGCTGGGCAAAATCCCGCACTACGCAGCCCACGCCAAGATTGCGCAGTGCGAACTGGACGATCATATCACTGGTAGCCAGTTCAAATTCCGGTGCGATCTCTACGCCCCACACTTTTAAATAGCTGTCCATATAACTTCTGGTGCTGGTATTTTTTTCCAGAAAAATCATAGGCAGATGCTCCAGCTCCTGCAGATCCAGCATTTTGTTTTTATAAGGAAGGAATTTTCTGCCCGCAACAAAAATATCTTCAATCTGACGTACTTCTACCGCTTCCATTCCGGGCTGCTTTATAAAAGGGGTACTGACGATACCAAAGTCGATTCTGCCCTCTTCCAAAAACTGCAGCGTCTCAGGCGTGGGCGCATTGGTGACTTTCACTTTTATAGCAGGGTATTCCTCGTGAAACCGCTCCAGATAGGGCAGCAGATAGAACTGCAGCGTCATATCACTGGCTCCGATACGGATTTCGCCGGCCTCCAGATTCTTCATCTGACGAATTTTATCCACACCCAGCTGCAACTGTTCGAAGCCTTTTTCCACATAGGAATAAAGTTCTTCTCCCTCACCGGTGAGCTGGATGCCACGTGAGGCGCGGCTGAAGAGTTCCACTCCCAGTTGGCGCTCCAGCTGCTTTAGAGCCTGACTGACCGCCGGTTGGGAGATGGAGAGAGCTTTGGCCGCTTCCGTAACGCTGCCGGCTCTGGCCACATATAAAAATACTTTAAAATATTCCAGATTACTGACAGTGTACATAATTTATTTCTTCAATGGACTTTCTCTGTAAATAATATCGTTTCTTCCGGGACCGTTGCTGACCATGGTAATAGGATAACCGATCTGCCCCTCGATGAACTCTACGTACTTGCGGCAGTTTTCAGGAAGATCCTCATACTTTTTAATACCGCGGATCTCACACTTCCATCCGGGAAGGGTAGTCAGGACAGGTTTTGCCTTTTCCAGCTTTGCTGTCACGGGGAAATCTGTGGTCACTTCTCCATCGATTTCATAGCCTGTGCAGACAGGAATCTCATCCAGATACCCCAGCACGTCCAGTACAGTAAATGCCACATCGGTAGTACCCTGCAGTCTGCATCCGTATTTGGAAGCCACGCAGTCAAACCATCCCATACGTCTGGGACGTCCTGTAGTTGCACCGTACTCTCCGCCGTCACCGCCGCGTCTTCTCAGTTCTTCTGCCTCATCACCAAAGATTTCGGATACGAAAGCACCTGCTCCCACTGCGGAAGAATAAGCCTTACATACAGTTATAATCTCCTTGATTTCATAGGGAGGCAGCCCTGCACCGATGGCTCCGTAAGCAGCCAAAGTGGAGGAAGAGGTAACCATAGGATAAATACCGTGATCCGGATCCTTAAGAGTACCAAGCTGGCCTTCCAACAGAATGGTCTTGCCCTCTTTCAGCGCCTGATTTAAGAATGTAGAGACATCGCACACATAAGGAGCTACCATGTCTCTGTACTCATGTAAGGTAGCCAGAAGCTCTGCCGGATCAATGGCAGGCTTGTGGTAAAGGTGCTCTAAGAGTACATTCTTCATCTCGCAGATTCTCTCCACTTTGTCTTTCAGCAGATCTTCATCAAACAGTTCACTTACCTGGAAACCAATCTTAGCATATTTATCGGAGTAGAAAGGAGCGATACCTGATTTGGTAGAGCCGAAGGACTTACCGCCCAGTCTCTCCTCTTCATACTGGTCAAACAGAATGTGGTAAGGCATTACAATCTGTGCACGGTCAGATACCAGGATCTTAGGCATGGGAACGTTTCTGTCTGTAATGGATTTAATCTCCTTGAATAAAAGGGGAATGTTCAGTGCAACACCGTTACCGATGACACTAGTAGTGTGGCTGTAAAATACACCGGATGGTAATGTGTGCAGAGCAAATTTTCCATAATTATTAACGATGGTGTGCCCTGCGTTGGCACCACCCTGGAAACGGATGATGATATCCGCTTTCTCAGCCATCATGTCTGTAATCTTACCTTTACCTTCGTCGCCCCAGTTGGCGCCTACTACTGCTTTAACCATATTTCCTCCGTTCTTTTTCCCGGGACAGAGGTATGGAACTAAGTCACGCTGCATGTCTCTGGTGGGAAAAATAATTGACTCAATTTAATATAAATTTAGTGGGTTGTCTTACATAGGCTGCTCATACTGCCTACGTGTGTATTATACTACAGGTTTTGGTATAAGTAAAATCAATATGTGTTATACTTTCCATAATTTTAAATTATTATTCAATGTAAAGTGTAATACCGGTCATAACCCGCAAGCTATGACCGGTATATTTCCCCAAAATTCTTATTCTCTTCCATCCCAACAATAAGTACACAACTTGCACTTATCAATTCCAACAGAATCAATCATATCATCCAGTCTGTGGAATCTCAGCGATGTAAAATTCAACTGTTTTCCAATCCTATCCACCATCTCATTATACTGGACAGTATCGGGATTTACATAATCCTTCAAATCTATGGTGCGTCCCTCCTGCTCCATTTCTTTCAAAACTCTTCTGGTGATCAGATCCATCTCAGAAGAGGAACGTGAGAAGTTCAGGTATTTACATCCGAACAGCAAAGGAGGGCATGCAGGACGAATGTGCACTTCCTTGGCACCGCTCTGGTACAGGAACTCAGTGGTCTCTCTCAACTGGGTACCGCGAACGATAGAGTCATCGATCAGAAGCAGGCTCTTGTCCTGAATCAAGTCATGCACCGGAATCAGCTTCATTTTAGCAATCAGATTACGCTGGGTCTGAATGGTAGGCATGAAGGATCTGGGCCAGGTCGGTGTATATTTGATGAACGGTCTGGAGAAGGGAATGCCGGAACGATTGGCATATCCAATCGCATGGGCTGTACCGGAATCCGGCACACCGGCTACAATATCCGGCTTTACATTGTCGCGTTCTGCCAGCTTGGCTCCACAATTGTATCGCATCTTCTCTACACTGATCCCTTCATAAGAGGAAGAAGGATAGCCATAGTAAATCCACAGGAAAGTACAGATTTTCATCTCTTTACCGGGCTGTACCAGCGTCTGAACGCCTTCCGGAGTCACCACTACAACCTCTCCGGGACCAAGCTCTCTATAGTCTGTATAGCCCAGATTCAGGTAGGCAAAGCTTTCAAAAGCTACACAGAAAGCATCTTCCTTTTTACCGATGGCTACCGGAGTCCTTCCGAGACGGTCTCTGGCCGCATAGATTCCTTTCGGTGTCATAATCAGTATGGTCATGGAACCCTCGATGATTTCCTGGGCATACTGAATTCCTTCTACCAGATTCTCTCTCTGATTGATCAGAGAAGCCACAAGCTCCGTAGCATTTACATCTCCGCCGCTCATTTCCACGAAATGAGAATGTCCTTTGTCAAACAGTTCCTTAATGATCCGGGCTGTATTATTAATCTTACCAACCGTAGTAATTGCATAGGTTCCATGATGAGAACGCACAATTAACGGCTGGGGCTCATAATCGGAGATGCATCCGATTCCCAGGTTACCATGCATCTCATTAATATCTTTATCAAACTTGGTTCGAAACGGAGAATTCTCAATATTATGAATCGCTCTATCGAATCCTTTTTGCTTATCATATACTGCCATTCCTGCACGTCTGGTACCCAGATGAGAATGATAGTCTGTGCCAAAGAAAAGGTCAAAAACGCAGTCCTGTTTTGAAGCTACACCAAAAAATCCACCCATGTTCTTAATCTCCCTTAGTAATTATTTCAGTCATGACAAAAGGCAGAGCCTGATTGGGGTTCTGCCTATATTTATTATACAGTAATCTCAGCCTTAACGCCCAAAAGCGCCTTATTGGTCTCCAGGAGAGGACTGATTACTTTGGTCAGGAACGCTTCCACCTGTTCCCGGGAACGTCCGACATACTTGGAAGGATCCATCGTCTTCTGAAGGTCTTCCAGCGTCATATTGAAAGCAGGATCTGCCGCGATCAGTTCCAGCAGGTTATTATCCTTTCCTTCTACTTTTACATTACGGCCTGCTTCCATAGAAAGTTCACGGATTCTCTCGTGAAGTTCCTGACGATTACCACCGTTCTTTACGGCATCCATCATGATGTTCTCGGTAGCCATGAAAGGCAGTTCGCTCATGAGGCGCTTTTCAATAACCTTAGGATATACTACCAGCCCATCCACCACATTCAGACACAGATCCAGAATACCATCGATTGCCAGGAAGCCCTCCGGAATGGAAAGTCTCTTGTTGGCAGAATCATCCAGTGTTCTCTCAAACCACTGGGTAGCTGAAGTGATAGCAGGATTCAAAGCATCGATCATCACATATCTTGACAGAGAAGCAATACGCTCACTTCTCATAGGATTTCTCTTATAAGCCATAGCAGAGGAGCCGATCTGGCTCTTCTCGAAAGGCTCTTCCACTTCTTTCAGATGCTGCAGCAGACGGATGTCATTGCTCATCTTGTGAGCAGAAGCTGCAATACCAGCCAGTACGTTGGCTACTCTGGTATCCACTTTACGGGAATAAGTCTGACCGGATACGGGATAGCACTCCTTAAAGCCCATCTTTTCTGCAATCATGGGGTCAATCTTATCAATGGTCTCCTGATCTCCGTTAAAAAGCTCGAGAAAAGAAGCCTGGGTACCGGTAGTCCCTTTAGAGCCTAACAGCTTCATGCCGCCAAGCACATGCTCCAGATCCTCCAGGTCCAGACAAAACTCCTGCATCCAGAGTGTTGCACGTTTTCCTACGGTGGTAGGCTGTGCAGGCTGGAAATGGGTAAATGCCAGGGTAGGCTGTGCTTTATATTTATCTGCAAAAGAAGCCAGTTCAGCGATAACGTTCACCAGTTTCTTCTTTACCAGCTTTAAAGCTTCCGTCATGACAATGATATCGGTATTGTCTCCTACGTAACAGGAGGTAGCTCCCAGATGGATGATTCCGGCTGCCTTTGGACACTGCACACCGTAAGCATATACATGGCTCATAACATCGTGGCGCACTTCTTTCTCTCTTGCTTTTGCCACATCATAGTTGATGTCCTCTGCATGGTCTTTCAGTTCGTCTATCTGTTCCTGTGTAATGACAGGCTTGCCGTTCTGGGACAGACCCAGCTCTTTCTCTGTCTCTGCCAACGCGATCCAAAGCTTACGCCATGTCTTAAACTTCATGTCAGGTGAAAAAATGTACTGCATTTCCTTGCAGGCATAGCGCTCAGAAAGGGGACTCTGATATCTGTCTGTACTCATTTCTTTCCTCCGTTTATTGTTCAAATTCACCCCTTATATCCTCCTTTGGAGGATCCATGGGATAGTTTCCTGTAAAACAGCCTTCGCAGATGCCCAGACCGTTTACTATCTGAGATAATCTCTCTTGTCTCAGATAAGCCAGGCTGTCCGAACCGATTATTTTACAGATTTCTTCCACGGAACGGTTATAGGCAATCAGCTGCTCTCTCGCCGGCACATCCGTGCCGAAATAGCAGGGCCACAGAAAAGGTGGCGAACTGACTCTCATGTGTACTTCTTTGGCTCCTGCCTCCCTTAACATCCTGACAATGCGGTCGGAGGTGGTTCCACGCACGATGGAGTCATCTATCATAATGATGCGCTTACCCTCTACGGCTTCGCGGATAGGGTTCAGTTTAACCTGGACACTGCTTTCTCTGCTCTTCTGTTTCGGTTTTATAAAAGTACGACCTACATATGCATTCTTCACAAAAGCCGTACCGTAGGGGATTCCTGACTGCAGGGAATAACCAAGCGCGGCACAGTTGCCGGATTCCGGCACTCCCACCACCAGATCAGCATCCACAGGGGAATCCATAGCCAGATACTTTCCTGCCAGAATTCTGGAATCGTATACGCTCATTCCATCGATATAGCTGTCAGGTCTGGCAAAATAAATATATTCAAAGACGCATCTCGCCTCTTTCTCTTTGGGCAGTGCATGGCTCATATCGGATACAATGCCCTTGTCCGGAGAAATCGTCACAATCTCGCCGGGAAGCACATCTCTGACAAATTCTGCACCTACGGTATACAAAGCACAGGATTCGCTGGCAAGCAGATACGCATTGTCCCTCTTGCCAATACAAAGCGGTCTGAAACCATAGGGGTCTCTTGCACCGATCAGTTTTCTGGGAGACATGATGACCAAAGAATAAGCACCTTTGATCTTATTCATGGCACGACCCACTGCTTCTTCTACTGTCCCGGAATGTAACCGTTCTCTGGCAATATGATAGGCAATGACCTCCGAATCAATGGTAGTCTGGAAAATCGCACCTGTGTACTCCAGCTCTCTTCGAAGCTGTGGTGCATTGATCAGATTGCCGTTATGGGCCAGTCCCAGGGTACCTTTTACATAATTAAGTACCAAAGGCTGGGCGTTCTCACGGGTGGAACTGCCTGCTGTGGAATACCGAACATGTCCCACACCAATATCGCCTTTTAACATTTCTAACACTTCAGGCGCAAATGCTTCATTTACATGTCCCATATCTTTACGGGTGAGTACCTTACCTTTGGGACCATTGGTATCACTTACCGCGATACCACAGCTTTCCTGACCTCTGTGCTGGAGCGCCAGTAAGCCGTAATATATGGTAGAAGCAACATCTCCGCCGTCAAAATCGTAGACACCGAAGACGCCGCATTCTTCTCTTAATTTCTCATCATTTTCAGTCTGTATATAAATCTGCTTTGTCACGTAAACTCCCTTCTGTTACCCAGGGAGGCTACGCTTAAAACAGGCTGGCGCACTTCTCCCGGGTAACGGGCAGGCGCCTTTGCCTGCATTCATATACATGTTTGGTTGATACTTAAGCTCCTATGTCCGGCTCATGCCAGTCCCAGACGCTTGAACACTTCATTGTAAGCTTCCTCTACATTGCCAAGGTCTCTGCGGAAACGATCCTTGTCCAGCTTCTCATTGGTGTTAACATCCCACAGACGGCAGGTATCCGGTGAAGTCTCATCAGCCAGGATAATCTGTCCATGGTAACGTCCAAACTCAATCTTGAAGTCGATGAGCTTGATTCCGGCCTGGAGGAAATAAGCTTTCAGTACTTCATTTACCTTAAAAGCATATTTCTTAATGGTCTCGATTTCTTCCCAGGTAGCAAGCTCCAGTGCTCTTGCAAAGTAAGAATTGATCAGGGGATCGCCCAGCTCATCATTTTTGTAAGAGAACTCAATAGTAGGTTCAGCGAACTCAGTTCCTTCCGGAACGCCAAGTCTCTTGGAGAAGCTGCCTGCAGCCACGTTACGGATAATTACCTCAAGAGGTACAATCTCTACGCGCTTTACAGCTGTCTCTCTGTCGCTCAACTGCTCAACGAAGTGTGTAGGAACACCTTCCTTCTCCAGAATCCGGAATACATGATTGGTCATTTTGTTATTGATGACACCTTTTCCCAAAATGGTACCTTTCTTGATACCGTTGAATGCTGTAGCATCATCCTTATAATCTACAATCAGTACATCAGGATCATCTGTCAGGAAAACCTTTTTTGCTTTTCCTTCATAAAGCTGTTCCAATTTCTTCATTGTCTCCTCCATTCTGCCGCCTCGCGGCAATGAAAAATTTTGTACACAAGCATTATAATCCACAAAAACTCAGAAATCAATATACTAAAAATGGCACAATGCATTTTTATTCATTGTGCCAAAAAAATGCTGCTCTATGCGTTCATTTTTCCAATAAAATCCCGAACCCGGGCATTAGACGATGAGAAAATTTGCTCAGGAGTGCCCTGTTCCTGAATCAGTCCTTGTTCCATAAAGATGATACGATCCGACACTTCTCTGGCAAACTGCATCTCATGAGTCACGATGATCATGGTCATATGCTCTTTCGCCAGTTCCTTAATTACTTTAAGTACCTCTACGGTTAGCTCCGGATCCAGTGCAGACGTAGGCTCATCAAAGAAAAGGATCTTCGGCTGCAGTGCCAGCGCTCTTGCAATCGATACTCTCTGCTGCTGACCGCCGGAAAGCTGGTAAGGGTATGCTTCTGCCTTGTCCTCCAGACCAAGCTGACGAAGAAGCTTCCATGCTCTCTCCTCTGCTTCCTTGTGGGATACCTTGTCCACGCTGACAGGTGCATCGATGATATTCTTCATCACTGTGTAATGAGGGAACAGATGAAAGCTCTGGAATACCAGGCCAAAGCTCTTCTTGATCTGACGCATCTGCTCCTTAGAGGCATAGACGCACTTAGTGCTGCCCTTCCTGTCAGCCTTCTCCCAGGCTGCCTTCTCTCCCTGATAAATCAGTTCACCGCCGTCCATCCGCTCCAACATGGTGGCACAACGAAGCAGGGTAGACTTTCCTGAGCCGGAAGGACCGATAATGGATACAACCTCCCCTTCCTCCACAGACAGGGAGATGTCCTCCAGGACACCTTTGCCGTCAAAGCCTTTTTTCATGTGATTAATTTCCAACAGCTTGCTGCCCATATCTTCCTCCTAGCGGTAATAACTGAGTTTCTTCTCTAATGATTCCATAACAAAAGCTACAATCAGGTTAAATATGTAGTAGAACACTCCTGCTGCCATTAGCGGCATGATACTGGTCTGCGCCGCTCCGATCTGCTTGGCAATAGTAAACATCTCCGCTACGGATATGGTAAACGCCATAGAGGTATCCTTTACCAGAGTAATGGTCTCATTTGTAATCGGCGGAAGCACCCTTTTAAATACCTGGGGCAGGATAATCTTGAAAAAGGTCTGGGACTTAGTGTAGCCCAGAATCTGTGCTGCTTCGTATTGCCCTACCGGCATGGACTCAATTCCGGATCTGTAAATCTCCGCAAAGTAAGCGGCATAATTAATCACAAACGCAATGATCACTGCCGGGAAACGGTATCCGCTTCCCATCTTAATACCAAACGCATAGTAAGGTCCGAAATATACCACTAATACCTGCAGCATAAGAGGTGTGCCTCGCATCACGGAAATATATACTTTCGATATCGTACGTATCAGCCGGATCCCGGACATACGGCCGAAAGCTACGATCATACCTAACGGCATGGAAAACAACAGTGTCAGCACAAATATCTGTACCGTAACAAGAAAGCCTTCCGCCAATTGTGGAAAAAATGTAACCACAAATGATGTCAGATTAAGTATCATACCCTGAAGATCTTCCAGCAATTGTGGTAATATAGATGCGATAACCATAAATACCTCTTCCCCTTCTGTGCCGCTTACAACAACGTATTTCTATTCCTTACCAAGGCAGACGCTGTCCTGCAGTCCCCACTCTTCTGCGATCTTAGTGAAAGTACCGTCTGCAACCATCTCATTAATCGTAGCCTGTACCTTATCTCTCAGATCCTCGTTGCCAAGCAGGAAACCTACTGCATACTGCTCTGTAGCCAGTACCTCGTCACCTTCCAACATCAGGAATGCGCCTTCCTCACGGCTCTCGATCTGATATTTTGCAACACCGATATCGATAGCAACTGCATCTACAGCACCCATTTCCAGATCCATGAAAGCTGTGTTGTAATCTGCATATTCAATCAACTCTTTAAAAGAATCTTTCAGTGCAATATTTTCAGGCACCTCTTCATCATTTAAAGCTGCCAGCGCGGAAGAATCCTTCTGTACTGCTACTACCTTGCCTGCCAGGTCGCTCTTCTTCTCGATACCGGAATCAGCAGCTACGGCAAATACCTGGCTGTTATCTACATAGGGTTCTGTCCAGGTATATTCTTCTTCTCTACCGTTCATGGTAAATCCGTTCCAGATGCAGTCGATGGCACCGGAAGAAAGCTCCATATCCTTAGCATCCCAGTCGATAGGCTGTTTTACCAGCTCCCAGCCGTTTCTTGCGCATACTTCTGCTGCCAGATCCAGATCAAATCCTACATACTCACCGCTCTCGTCACGATAACCGTAGGGCGGGAACTCAGGATCAAAACCTACTGTAAAAGTAGTCATCTCCTCTTCCTGAGTACTTACTGCAGTACTTTCAACTGCCGCACTGCTTTCGCCTGCAACGCTGCTCTCACCTGCTGTACCGTTCTCTCCTTTTGCATCACTTCCGCAGCCTGTCAGCACTCCTGCTGTCAGAGCCATAACACTTAACAAAGCAATTCCTTTTTTCATCATAATCTCCTCCATTCTTGAAAGCATGCACCCTTTGTATTCCTTTTGTGGATCCACGCTTTAGCCTGCTAACTTGTTAGCACGGTGTCATATTATCACGTTACAGGCAGCTTGTCAAGTCAAATGGTCATGCTCCGATACCCGTCCTTAAGCGCCTGCATCACCCTGCGGTTCTCCTCCAGGTAACTTCTCTCATTCTCTTCCCGCAGGGAACCTCGTTCCATCAGCCTTAAGTAATCCGTCTCCTCTTCCCATCTGCTGTTCAACCACTCTACATCCTGTTCCAGTTCCAATACAAGTTCAGCGGCTTCAGGCAGGGAAGCTGCATAAGCTACATATTCCTTATCATCCAATTCCATACGTTTTGCACTTAAGAAACTCTTAAGGCTCTCACCGCTTCCATCTGTCTCATATGCTTTATAAAAGCTTTCTGCCGCCTCTGTATAACGCATGAGTCCTGCAAGAGCAGTACCACGGTTGTGATACAAGGAAGCTTTCAGCTCTGCCGCCTGCAGTTCTCCACTTCCGGCCGCTTCCTCCCAGGAAGAAATCAGCGCATCATATTCCGAAATTGCAGACAGATATTTCTTCTGCTCCACCAGATAATCGATTCTCATCTTGCGCTTTTCAATGATATTCAGTCCGGCCCCCTTTTTCAGAGTCTGTTCTACGTCCCGCACCACTGTTTTATTGTAGAAACCGGTATATTCCAGGATTCGGCAGACAAAGGCACTGAGTGATCCTTTCTTGTGTACCATGGTATAAAGATCAGCAGCAAGATCCGGCAGTCCACATTCCTGTCTCAACCAGTCGACAAGACGGTCCGACATAATATCTCTGTCCAGCAGAAAGGCATTTTCTTTCAGACAGTAACACAATTCTTCTATACAATATACTTTCAGATTCAGTCCTTCAAAGCAATATGCACAGGATGCATAATTGCCTACACACAGTCTGGCGCTCATATTACCACCTTCCACTTTGATTTTGTTGCAATTCTCAGTCGTACAGCCCGATTTCTTCCTTCCAGATCTGATGACCGGCCGGACGGAACTCTCCGAATCCCAGGTCCTCAACCACCACCTCCAGCCGCTCCTCACTCAGCATCTGTAGCTTAAGATGAATTCGAGCTATTCCGGCAGGCATACCGTCCAGTGTCATCCGGGCAATCTTTCCATTTTTACCATTCAAGGGCGCTATGACCAGTTCCAGAGAGTCTTCTTCATGAAGATAACACTCACATTCTGTAATCGCCTCATACCAGTTGGTCCCCGCATCCAGAAGGGCGCAGTAGGAGTCTTCTCCTTTTCTCACAGCACGCATGCCGATGTTGGCTTTCAGCTTGTCCTGCCCAAGAAGCACATAGCTGCGCCCTGCGGTGCTGGCCTTTAACCGTTCCATCATGCCTAAGCAGGCCCCCTGACTGTACAGGTTATTTCCCAGAAAGACCCTTCTTCCCTGGCAAAGATAATGAAGGGATTCTTTCATAGTATCCTGGGTAAAGTCCTCTCCCACCAGATATACTGCAGAAATTCTGTCATTTCGGCATACTTTCTCTGCAATTTCCAAAAACTCTACGTCAAAAGAAGCTTCGTCCATATCTTTTGGAAACTCATACTCCTCCTGCTCTATCATCACTGCTTTCGGTGTAGTCCTTCCGTTACTCTGCATCTTACTCACCTTTAATACAGGCGACTCCATACGAAACATCACAGTTTGAAAAGCTCTCAATTCCTCCGGCTGGTGAATCATGTATTGGTAAAAACTCTCTTCGTAACTCTGGAAGCAGATATGCCTGGCTTTCAACCCAACACCTGACAATACCCGCCCCAGCAACTCAATCATGTCGGAGTCCATCTGCTCACAGCTGATTAAGAAAGCTCCGATTCTGTCTAAGGAGCCCGCCATGGACAACAGACTGAGACTTTTCTTCACAAATAATGTTAAAAGTGCCGCCGGATCATAAGGTTCTTCCTCTATCTGAACCGGCTCACCGTCCAGTGCAAGCTGCAGCAGGTCATCCACCAGAATGCCCTCATCCTGTTCAGATGCCCGCAACGCTTCTTTGCCGTAGAGCCACTGATTCATCCCATATTTTTTGCAAAGCACCGTGGGGATGTTATAAATCTGCGTTCCGGCCACGCTGGAAGCAGTTTCCACCTTACTTGTCTCTGCACTGTAGTAACTGATCTGGGAATTTTTTTTCCCAAGATCATAGCCTACGATTATCTTACCGTTTCCCGATTTCAATATCATCTTAACTACCTCATAGAGAACAGACTGTTCCCCAGATATTCCTTATGATACAGCTCCTCCAGCTGCTCATCCATCCGCTCCCAGGCTTCCTCAGAACTGCTTTTCAGGATTTCATTGATTACATGGAACCGTCCCAGGCTGCAGTCATCACTTTCTTCCTTATGTAACATCCATGTTTGAGTAATGCCTTTTTGCCTTTTCTTTACTATGGTAAAATAGTATTGCAGCATCTCACCGTGGAACAACACGAATTCTTTAAAGAAAATCCCACCCGGAGCTGCCGGCAGTTCTTCTGAACGCAAGGGTGACTCTTCTCCGTCTTCCTGACGGATGATGTAGTGAATGGTCACTTTTGTATCCGGTGTCTCTCTGTGTTCCACAATGGTCTTATCCTGCAAAGGCTTTAACAATTCCTCGCAGCTGCACAGCTTTTTAAAGAAATTCAGGTGAATCCCAAGTCCCAGTATCTCCTTTAAGAATACGTGCCGGGCATAGACCTGCTCCTCATCCTCAGGCTCCTGCTTTTGGGCAAAAAATTTCAGGCAGGCGAGCTTTTCCAAGGTTCCCACAGGCACTTCTTCTCCATATAACTTCACAATTTTCCGGAAAATAAAATCATCCGTTTCTTTATCCTCTGCAAGGTACTCATAGGCACATCTTCTCAGGAAAGCCATCACGATATCTTTCCGGGCTTCTCCTTTCAGATAATATCGGAAGGATTCCATTCCCCGCTCGGTAGCGCCTCCCGTCAGCAGGAGCTGCTCCAATAATCTTTCGCATATCGGGAAGATATCCACATCATAAGCCTTGCAGACACCTTGTATCCTCTCAAGCTCCGACATTGTCCCCTGATAATGGAAAGAAAGATACTTGAGAACCGATCCCTCATACTTTCCCTGACGAAAAGCACAGGCAGCAGCTTCCGTCAACACTGCATCCTGTATACCGGCAGTCTGGTCTGTCAAAAAGCTGCACAGACGGATAAGTACCTGCGGTTCCATACCCACAGGCCCAAACTTCATGAGCCAGTCATAGGCCTTGTCCATCTTTTCCCGAAGGACCAGATTGCTCAGTACCTCTCTACGAGAGGAAGCATCCAGCACTTCCCAGGAAATCTGCCCCAGAAATTCATCCAGACCGGCTTCCTTTCCATCTTCTTTATAATGAGAAAGAAGATGCATCTGTATCCGTCCTTTAATAAATTCAGAAAGTACGGGGGACTGAAGCAGTTTCTTCCCTCTCTCCACGATATCCTGAGGCAGACTATTCTGCTTCCTGCTCCTGTCCCAGAGATATTTCTCCCATTCCACACCCGCCTTTTGCCCCGGAGTCATATAAACAGCCGTCATATCTGTAAAAGGCTCAGGATTCATCAGTGCCTCTACCGTATACGGAATCGTAGCCGCATATCGGTTGCCCGCCATATCCTCCAGAATGATAGTATCTTTTTCATTATAAATCGGTATCCAGATACTTCTATTCGTCAGCGGATACCTTGACGCATTCATCAGATCCGGACGATACACATACACTGCTGAAATATTGGAATTTTCTATTGTTATCATTTTGGCAAAAAGCAATCTTGTAAGACTATCCGCCAAAGGTACGGAGAACATGGCAGGTACCAACAGCTCCTGATACAGATACGCCAGATGGCTGTTGATATGTTCCTTGATGATCTGATCCACCACGAACCGCTCCATCCGTTCTCTGTAGCGTTCCAGCAGGTCCTCGCATTTCTCGCGATGCTTTAACAAGTAATAATATAAATACGCCGCATGCTCATAATCCATATTGGACTGCCATGCAAAATACATCAGAGCTTTCCTGGAAATATCCGGTTCCTCTTCCGGATTCATGGAAGAGACATAAAATTCATACAGTCTGGTCAGTCTCAATTCCTTCTCGACACCCAGTTCATACCACTCGTAGGCTTCTTTATCTACTCTGCCGCCTTTGATCAGCTGCGCGCAAATTTCCTGAAGCACCCTGGTATCCTCTTTGCGGCGGTAACAGATCATCAATGTCTTCAAAAGAACCGGCGTATATTCCCGTTTTCTTGCTGCCAGATAAAGCAGCTGCTCCAGAAGTTCCGGACTCAACAGCTCTTTGCGGACGCCATAAAAGAGCACTTGCACCTCAAAGTCCCCCAGCTTGCGCAGCAGCGCAGGGTTGTTACTTAAGGTAATCAGTGCTTCCAGATACCAAACCGGGCTGCTGCAGCCGTAACCGAACTGTCTCTCAAGCAATGCCCATCTGGAGGCATTGTCTTTCTGGTATTCCGGAGAAAGATACATCAGAAGCCAGGCCGCTTTCCAGGAGGTGCGGTTTCTTCCCAAAATATCCTCTATCCGAGCGGTAACTCTTCTTACATATTCCCTGTCATGATCGACCAGCGTCGTCAGATAGAGATAATACGCCAATAATGCCGGATTATCTTCTCCCTGTTTTTCCATCAGTTCCATGGCATGGGTCAGCACCCAGCTGCCCTCGTGGGCTCTTTCCCGGGTAATGAGAAGCTGCGCCTGGAACAGACGCGCCACCACATCCTGATCGTCCATTGCAACCAGATGTTCTACCAGACTACCGGTCTCTTTCAGCCACTCAGCATTAGTGGTCTTCTTCATGCGATACATCAGATAAGAATCCATCAGTTGTGCCAGAAGGCGCTTTCTTTCCAGGCGGGCAGATTGATACCTGCCATTACCCTCACCCACCAGAACATGAACAGGCATCTTAAGGGTCACAGCAGTACTGCAAAGACATACATTTCCAAAGTTCTTGCCTCTGTGCAGCTGATCCGGATCGATGTATACCGGAATGGTACACTGATTTCCCAGAAAATCATCCTCTGTGATCACCTCTTTCTCCGTAAAAACAAAGGCTCCTTCCGTGATAATCTGAAAACCGGTGTATCCCCAGCCATCCTTACAGATCGTCACGGAAAGCTCCGTCATTTCCACGGGATTGCTGCAAGTCAGTACCTCCTCCCGAAAGCCATAATGCACAGCTTGTTTCTTCCCACAGGCGATCAGAAATTCTTCCATATTGCGCTGATTCCCCGGCTTTGCACTTAAGCCACGATAGAGATCCATGTACTTTCTGTCATTTCCTTTTAGCAGCTGCAGGAACTGAGGTCCGTAAAACAGGCTCACCGCTTCTCCCCAGTCATTTCTTGCAAGTGATGCAAACTGGTTCAGATTCTTGATTTCCCCCTGAGAGGACTCTATCACCGGATTCGCTGTATGCACAATAAAGGGCAGCATATACTCCCCCTGATTGCTGATAAAGCAAAGTTCTCCTTTGACCTCATCCCCGTTTTCCAGATAGGTACCGTAAAACCTAAAGCCAATGGTATCCTGAGAACCGGAAAATTCCCGGTTTAAGATTTCCAGCCGCAGGTCCGGGCTTACAATATATCCCCAGGTGTCTTCTGTACCATAAACAGTAAGGGTGCCCTCATAAAGGGCACCCGGTACAAGGTTCAATTCCATTTGTTCACAGGAAAACTCGAGAGGATTTCTTGCCTCTTTGGACGTTTCTTCCATGATGTGCTGCATGATATTCTGCATTGTGTAACCGCTCCTTTACTATTATCATTAGTTTATCATAGCACCGGAGTGTTTTCAACCTTTTTACTACTCCATGTTCAGCTTTTTGGTGATGATGTAGTTGCTGAGGAAATAGAGAACAATTGCGGTTATCAGGTTGATCAGAATGCTGATGGTATATGTGGGGGTGGTGGTCATGCTCAGGGTTACGTTAACTTCCTCTATCATCTGCTGGGTGGTGTAGAAGGTTATAGGGATCATAACCAGGCTGGTAATGATCTGGAGGGCAACGGTGATGGCAAAGTAACTGATGATGGACATCATTACTTTGTGTTTGGAGGACAGCTGTCCTATGGTGATGGCACCGAACAGAATCGTCATGGAGCAGAAAGCACCTATGATGATCTGAAGCAGGTAAAGAAGCGATTCTCCCACAATGCCGATTCCAAGGACGGACTCTATGGCACGTATGATATCATCCCGGCTGGCTGCCAGTTCCTCGAAAATGTTCATTCCTTCATAAGACATGACCTTGCCGCCGATTGTCAGAATCAGTGCGACCATGGAGAGGAGCATCACCACCGTTATCAGAAGATACCAGATGCCTGCCACGAATGTCTTGCTGATCAGGAGCTGGTGAGAGCTAACCGGTAATGTATGGGTCAGGTAGCCTTCGTCGGAGTACATGGATTTGAAGAAGTGAACTCCAAGATAAATGAATGCGCCATATACCACGCCGATCATTGCAAAAATGTACAGGACCAGCAGCATGATCTTCAATATCAGCATGGGGGTAAATCCGGAATTGCTGCCACCAAGCAGAAAGTCCGATATGGAAGGCAGGCAGAAAAACAGGCAGCTTACCGTTGTCATGATGACCAGGAAAAGGATCAGGGAACCACATACTTTTGCAGTATTTTTCCATTCATATTTCACTAATTTTCCTAACATGAGAACACCTCCCTAAAGTATGCATCCACGGATTTGCCGTGCTGCTGTCTGATATTGTCTACGGAAGTATACAGTATCAACTGACCGTATCTTAAGAAAATCACTTCATCCAGTACACTCTCAATGTCCCCGATCAAATGAGTGGACAGAAGGACGCTGGCCCGGGGATTGTAATTGTTGATGATGGTGCGCAAAATATAGTCTCTCGCTGCCGGATCTACACCTGCAATGGGCTCATCCAGGATGTACAAGTCTGCTTCCCTGCTCATCACAAGTATCAACTGTACTTTCTCCTTGTTGCCTTTGGAAAGTGCTTTCAGCCTAGTGTTTGCATCAATGTCCAGGCTTTCTAACATAGCAAATGCCTTTTCTTTGGAAAAATCAGTATAAAAATCCGCAAAATAGTCCAGTACATCCCCTATTTTCTGTCCGTTTCCCAGATAATTCCTGTCAGGCAGGTAAGAAATCCTCGCCTTGGTCTCCACACCCGGTTCCTGCCCGTTGATCAATATCTTACCACCGGTGGGTGTCAGCAGGCCGTTCATCATCTTGATCAGTGTGGTCTTGCCGCTGCCGTTAGGTCCCAGTAATCCGATGATCTTCCCCCTGGGAACGGTCAGTGACAGATTATTGATCGCCACTTTATTCTTGTCATAGGTCTTGGTCAAACCTGTAATTTCAATTAATTCACTCATACTCTCCCTCATTTCTGCAGCCATTGCTGCACTTGTTCCATGATCTGCGGCTGCGTATAACCAAGTTCTTTCATTTTATTGAAAAAATCTTCCATATGCGCCTGTGCCAGCTGCTGCCGTATGCTGCCTATCAGTTCCGTGTTCTCCGTCACTATACGCCCGTTGGTGCGCTGTGTGACGATCAGACCGCTGCGCTCCAGTTCTGCAAAGGCTTTCTGCATCGTGTTGGGGTTCACTGCAGCTGTGGCTGCAAGCTCTCTTACGCTGGGAAGCCTTCCTCCGGGCTCGTAACAGCCGGATACGATCTGCATTTGGATCCGTTCTACAAGCTGGGCGTAGATTGGACGGTCAGAATCCAGTTGCCATGCCATGTTATTGCTCCTTTCTGTGATGTTAAGCTTTCTATGTGGATTGAGAAGCTTGCGTTGTTGTATTATCTTCTTAATACAATCATACATAATATATAGTGTTTTGTCAAGGGGGAACTGAACCAAAAGCTGCTTTTCACCAATTGACAAATCCCTCCTGCGCGTTATAATGAAGCTAAACTGTAAATGCAAAGGAGAATTTCCCCATGGAATCTTATATTAACCTTGATAAAAATATGATCGTAAATACCACCATCGGCGACGCCGAGGTAACCTGGTACGACGTGCGACGTGCACCGTTTTCCCTGCACGGGCTGTACGAGCCCCGGACCGAAGCCTTCTTCCATCGCCTGCCCCTGGACGTTGCAGCAGCGACAAGCGAGGCCGTCGATAGGCTCAGCCAGGAATCTGCCGGCGGCCGTGTGCGTTTTTCTACAGATTCACCCTACATCATGTCTTCTTACCTGAAGGCTCGTCAGGCAGGGGATGAGAATGTATACTTTATCGATGGTATGAGTTTCTTTGTAGAGCCTCATCAGTACGATTTCTCTATGGATGGCGTTCATCCCAATGATGCCGGGTTCCATCGCATGGCGGACGGCATTGGGACGGTGATTCGACATATTTTTGAAAAGGGGATGTAAACGTTTTTACCGGAGGATATCAGCTGCCATTGCAGTCAATATTCCCGATATTTGCTATTTTCATATGCTCTTTAAAAATTTGGGAGAGAAAAAATGAAGCAGACAAGCACAAATGAAATCGGAAAGATAATCGATAAAAACGGCAATCAGCTCCTTAGAATGTGGAATGTAGAAGTACCTTGGGGGAAGCGCCCTTTGCAGCACCATCAGCATTTTAACTTTGAAATCATGTATGTAAATTTCGGAAATGGTACCTATACTACGGAAAATAAGGATTATCCTATTTCAGCAGGAGATCTTTTTGTCTTTTCCAGCAATGAATTTCATTGTATTACGGATGTAGGGTGCGACGGCCTTCGCATTACAAATCTGCACTTTAACCCACAATTTATATGGAGCAACACCTCAGACAGCAATACGAACATTAATATGAACTTTTGCTTCTCCCATCATCCTGATTTTTCTAATCGTATTGCTGCTGATGCCAAAGAACCAATGTCTTTGCTGCTGCAGCTGCAAACAGAGCTGGAAACGAATGAAAAAGAATGCCACCTGTGCGTCAGGGCATTGCTCCATCTGCTGCTGGTGTCTCTGGTCAGGAATTATAATTATCTGGATACCCAATCCAGCATCAGCCACCAGCAGCTGCACAGCATTCAGCATACCCTGCATTACATCGATAAACATTTCACTGAAAAAATAACTCTGCAGGAGCTCTCCTCTCTTGCGGGACTTACTCCCACGTACTTTTCTACTTTTTTTAAGCAGGTAGTAGGGATATCACTGTGGAACTATATTAATTATAAGAGAATTGACATGGCCATCCGCCTTATTACCTCTGATGGGCTCAGAAAGAATATGATTGATATCGCCGCTGAATGTGGCTTTAACAATACTGCTAATTTTAATAAGACTTTTAAGCAGATTACCGGGATGACGCCGAGTGATTATAAGAAGAATGGCGGGGTTGTGGAGATTAGTTAACTCTCACCCAGATAGAAGATAAGCAATATGAGACCACTCTTTTAGCAAATGGAATTCTTTCGGAAAGAATCAGGAAATACGGCTTTGCTTTTGAAGGGAAGAAAGTATTGATTGGATAGTTTACAGAATAATTTACGCTGCCCCTGTACAATGACAGGAGCAGCGTTTTTTATAAAACTAATTACGTTTCAGCCTATGCCCACCACATCTCGCCTGCGGTCTCATAGATAATGGTATTCTTAAGAAGTGCAATTGCCTTCTCCAGTCCTTCCTTAGGAGACATGAGTCCATCTTCATGCTCAATGCTGATAGCTCCGTCATATCCTACAGCCTTCAAAGTACTGATGATATTGTTCCATACTTCCTGGGAATGTCCGTAACCAACAGTACGGAATACCCATGCTCTGTTCAGGATATCGCCGTATTCCTGGGTATCCAGAACACCGATCTTAGCAGTATTGGCTGCATCAATCTTGGTATCTTTTGCATGGAAGTGGTAGATAGCGCCCCGGAGCATCTTGATTGCTTCGCAAGGGTCGATTCCCTGCCAGAACAGGTGGCTGGGGTCAACGTTGGCACCGATCATATCACCTACTGCTGCACGCAGCTTTAACAGAGTGGAAGGATTGTATACGCAGAATCCGGGATGCATCTCAAATGCAATTTTCTTGATACCGATCTCCGCTGCCAGCTTCGTGGTCTCCTTCCAGTAAGGAATCACTACTTCGTTCCACTGCCAATCTAAGATATCCAGGTACTCAGGCGGCCATGCACAGGTTACCCAGTTAGGGTTCTGGGAATTCTCACAGTCACCAGGGCATCCGGAGAAACCGATCATGGTATCTACTCCCAGCTGTACTGCAACTTTCATTGCATCTACGAATTCTTCGTGGAAACGCTTTGCGATTTCCTTGTTGGGATGTACAGGGTTGCCGTGGCAAGCCAATGCAGACAGCTTCATGTTATATTTCTTAAGGAGTGCTTTGAATTCTTCAATTTTCTCCGGATGAGCAAGGTATTCCTTGGGATCCAGATGAGCCTTTCCGGGATATCCGCCTGCACCGATTTCCAGGCTGTCTACTCCGAGGCTGCTTAAATATGCTAATGCTTCTTCCAGGTTCATCTGATTGAGAACCGGGGACATTACTGAAAGTTCCATAAATTTATCATCCTTTCTTACATCTCTCTTCAAAGTCAGTGATCACTTTGTTCTGTTCTGCTGATTCAAAGACAGCTTCCATCAGCTTCATGACACGCAGCAATTCATCATGCTTGATCAGCTGCTCTGCCTCGCCTGTGATGGCTTTCATCACATTCTGATAAAACTCTCTGATATCAGATTCCCGTCGGGGAAGAGGATATTCCTTGATGGTCTCCTTGGTTCTGGGTGCCATGGTCTTAGTCAGACCTGCTGCCGTTACAACCGGTACTGCATCTCTGTTCTGCCAGTCGGATACCATGACGATCTTACCGTCCAGTCCCCAGTTCTCGATTACGGCTGAACCGTTCTCACCGAGCATATACCATCTGGGAAGATTGATAAAATTGCTGGTTCCTACCTGCACTTCCACTGTCAGGTCATCTTCAAATTTGATGATTACGGTAAAGCCGTCATCACAGGCCTCGTTGGTGACATAGGACAGTTCTGCATAGATGGTCTTTACAGGCTTCTGTATCATCTGCATGATCTGATCCAGAAGATGAACGCCCCAGTCAAGAACCATTCCACCGCCGCATTCCTTCTGATTACGCCAGTCTCCGGGGATTCCTCTGGAACCGTGCACTCTGGATTCGATACGAAATACCTTTCCAAGGGTACCTTCATCATAAACGTGCTTCATGATTCGGTAATCTTCATCCCATCTGCGGTTTTGATGTACGGTGAACAGCACGTTATTTTCCTTGGAGGCAGCAATCATTTCTTCCAGTTCTTCATGACTTAATGCAACGGGCTTTTCACATACTACATTTTTCCCTGCTTCCATGGCCCGGATACAGATTGGCTTGTGCAGCTGGTTAGGGATAGCCACCGTTACAATCTGCACCTGGGGGTCAGCCAGCAATTCCTCTAAGGATGCATAGGCATGAATTCCTTTTTCCTCAGCAACAGCTCTGCGCTCCTCAAGGATATCGTAAATCCCTGCCAACTCCAGTCCTTCAATGGTCGCTATTTTGTTACAATGCCAGCCACCCATACCGCCATATCCGATGACTGCTATCTTTACATTCTTCTGATTCACGTTATTTCACCCTCTTATATAATCTCATTCAGGATAGGACTGTGAATACCAGCCACAGCCCTATCCTATCCATTGATTAGCATTCAGGAATATTGATCTCGATCTCATGTCCTGCTTCTGCAGACTTAAAGATACCATCCAGAATAGCCTGGTTGTAGATGATCTGAGAAGTAGGAACAGGTGCTTCTGTACCGTTCTTAACAGCATCGAGGAAAGAACGGATCTTTAAGTCAAACAGGCTGCCATTGGACTTGATGATAGGAATCTCAGTCTCGGTCTGCTGTCCGCAAACTTCATGATACAGCTTCATAGGACCGCCTACGGTTCCGTTCCAGCACTCAGTGGAAGGAATTCTCAAGCTGCCTTCGGTACCCATAATAATGGTATCGCCCGGGGTATCCAGATTCATAGCCCATGCAATGCGGAAGTCAAGGATGATGCCGCCGTCCAGACGGATAAATGCAGCTGCAAAATCATCTACTTCGAACTTCTCAGCATACTCGGGTTTGCCCTTCTTAACGTAGTCGCTGTAATCAGGACGGGTTCCGAAGAAGTTGGACTTGTAACCGGATACGGTGAGAGGCTTAGGATAGCCGATTGCATTCAGTACCATATCCAGGGAGTAGCATCCGATATCGCCCAGCGCACCGAGACCTGCTGTCTTATCCTCAATGAAAGTGGTGCCAAAAGGAGTAGGAATACCACGTCTTCTGCCGCCGCCGGTCTGAATGTAGTAAATTTTACCAAGAACGCCGGAATCAACGATCTTCTTGATCATCTTCATGTTCTCATCCAGTCTGGGCTGGAATCCGATAGAGATAACCTTGCCGCTTTCTTTCTCAGCCTTTCTGATTTCAATGGCTTCTTCCAGAGTTACGCACATAGGCTTCTCCAGCATTACGTTAACACCCTTCTGCAGTGCATAAATAGCACATTCAGCATGGGTTCTGTTATATGTACATACGCTGACTGCATCCAGCTTCAGGGATTCGTCATCCAGCATCTCTTTGTGGCTTCCGTAGCATTTTGCTTCTACGCCGAATTTCTCAAAGAAAGCTGCTGCCTTGCCTTCTACCAGATCTGCACCTGCAACGATTTCTACATCAGGCTGATTTAAGTAGCTCTGCATATGAGCTTCTGCGATCCAACCTGTACCGATGATACCTACACGTACCTTCTTAGAAGTATCGATTACAGTTTCTGTTGTTGAATCTTTAAAACGATCTAAAATATTGTCTCCCATTGTTTTCTTCTCCTTTATTTTTGTTTGAAAGCTTTCTTTAAAGCTTATTTCACGATATTTGTACTTTCCGGATACTTGCTCCGGCTTTCAAGACACTTAAGCCAGTATCTCATTCAAAAGATAGTTGATGCTGATTTCAGCACACTCAAGAGGAGTGTATCCCATGCTGGGGTTATCCTGCTCCACGATAAACCATTCTGCGCCGCCTTCTGTTGCAGCTTTAATGATAGCAGGGAAATCCTGTACACCTTTGCCAAGAGGTCTCAGTTCGAAGCTTCCTTCTGTCTCAGTCTTCTTGTCATCATCGATTCCGATCAGGGCATACATCTTCTCAGACTTGCTTCCCTTGAAGTCCTTCAGGTGAACGGTAGGGATTCTGCCTGCATATTTCTTCACATATTCTGCAGGGTTCTCTCCGCCTACGTTAACCCAACAGGTGTCAAGCTGTGTCTGAAGCAGATCAGGACCAACCTCTGAGTAGAGGATATCCAGTGCATACTTGCCATCTACTTTAACAAATTCAAAATCATGGTTGTGGTACTGAAGTACCATATCATACTTCTTCAATTCTTCACCAAGTACCTTTACCCCTTCAATCACTTTGTTAAAGCCTTCCTTACCCGGTCTGTACTCCTCAGTCAGATAAGGTACTACTACATACTTACAGCCCAGCTTCTTGTAGCACTCCAGAGTCTCGTCCATTTTATTCATCAGATCTACAAAAGGCACATGTGCGGAAAGGGGAATCAGTCCCACTTCTTCACACATCTTCTTAACCTCCAGAGGATCATGTCCGTAAAGTCCTGCAAACTCCACACCTGTGTAGCCCATAGCCTTTACTTTCTTCAGGGTGCCGAAGAAATCTTCCTGCATCTGCTCTCTGACAGAATACAGCTGTAATGCAATCTTGTCTTTCTCCATTTCAAAAACCTGCCTTTCTATGTATTATTCTTTTAGAGCTTCCTCTCTCTTTCCCTTGATTTTATTAATTTTCTCATTCTCATATTTACATTTTACCCGATATAAAATATAATTCTAGTCGTAGCCAAACAAATTTCAGCCAATTATTGCGGTCTTATGAGGTGAAGTATGTTATATCAGATTGAAAATAGAAACACTCCGATTTCAACCGGTATTTTTACAGGTTTATCGACCATTCCACATATCCATTCACATCTGGAACTGATTTATATGGAGGAAGGCTCCAGCATGGCAACTGTGGATAATAAGGACTTCTTAATCGAAAAGGGGGATCTCTTCCTTTCCTTCCCCAACCAGATTCACTATTACCACGATCGTTCTGCGGTAAGCGGATATCTGTTTATTTTCAGTCCGGACTTATTTAAGGATTTTAAAGAGATTTTTCAGACGCAGGTACCGTATTCTCCGATTATCAAATGTAATCAGCTGCCTTTGGATCTGCGCAGCCGTTTGAAGAAGATTAAGAACAAGAATCGTTCTGAATCAAATTTCGAGAAGATTGCAGCAAAGGGATATCTGCTCACACTTTTGGCGGAGCTTTTGCCACTGATGACTCTTGTAGCAACGCCCACAGACCACGACAGCATCAAGAGCGTGCTGACCTACTGTTCGGAGAACTATACAGAGCCGTTGACTCTGGAACTGATTTCCAAGGAACTGCATCTGAATAAATATTATATCTCTCACATTTTTAATGAGCGAATGAATATCGGGTTTGCGGATTTTGTTAACAGTCTGAGGATTGAACATGCATGTAATCTGCTGGAGAAGGGCTCTAATATTACGGAGATTGCTTTTGCGTCAGGCTTTTCATCTATTCGTACCTTCAACCGGGTCTTCGTGCAGAATATGGGTATGACGCCGAGAGACTATATCAAGTCAAAGGAAAGCGGCACGCCTGTCCTGACAAGCAGGGAACAGTTTCAGATGTGTTGTGATAATTGTATGGAATAAAGTGCACAAAAAGGACTGCCGCCGGATAGCTGATTTTTGAATTTTCAGCTATCCGGCGACAGTCCTTTTAAAATCCTTATTTCATGAATCTACGCAGATAATCTGCACTCTGCTTAATAGACTGGAAACAGTTAACAGCATAGCCTGTATCCTGCTCTACTACATAGTACTTCACACCGGTCTTCTCAGCGGTATCCAAAATCAGATCCCAGTTCAAATTACCATTACCCACTTCGGTAATCTGCTGCACATTATCTTTGACAAGAGCACGTTTCATATCCTTCAGGTGCAGGATATCGATACGTCCTGCCAGCTTCTCGATCCAGTATCTTACATCTCCGCCGCCATGCTGTACCCAGTAAGTATCCAGCACAAAGGAAGTAGTGTCGGGATCAAGTCCTTCTACTAACATATCCATAGTGGTCTTGCCATTTTCCCATTTGTGGAATTCATGGCTGTGGTTGTGGTAGGTGAATTTCATTCCGTTTCTCGCAGCTTTCTCTGCAACCATATTGGCCTTCTCGATAAAATCCTCTACCTCATAAACAGAATTATAAGTCTTTCCGCCGATTCCCATATTGGTAGTATCAAGCAGCTTGTGGTTCTCTAAAGACTGCTCAAAATCATTTACCATCATATCGAAATTGTCGTGCGTTCCGACGATCCGGATGCCTTCTTCTTTGGCAATTCTTCCGAAATCAGCATAGGGAATCGCGCAGCCTGCAGTCTGTCCCTGTGTATAGCCGTACTTTCTCATTTTTCGGAAAGACTCTCTGATATCCTCTTCCGTTTTCATAAAATCCCTGATGGTGTAAAGCTGTAATCCTATTTCCTTCATTTTATGTATCCTCCTTTGTCCTGTGATGTTATTACACGGGCTTCTTGTTATCTATATTTTATCCCATGTAAATTATAATTCTAGCCGTAGGGGGATAAATTCAGGACATTTATTGCGGTTTTATATTTAGCCTAGTATACTACATTCTACAGAAATGGCAAAGATAAGGTTCAACTTTTCCCCTATTCTGCATATATATACAGTAACGATAACCCAAGGTTATGATCATGTCCGAATATCCAACATATATATCACGCATCCCCTCTCCGTCCGAGATTTTAAAAAGGCCGGAAAATAGTGTCGCACAAGATAGCACTGTCGCTGTACCAGCCGTCTTAGGCGAAACCATCATGTCCCAGCAGCCCGGTGAAATACAGCAGCCCGGCGAAATACAGCAACCCGGAGCCGTGCAGCAGCCCACCCCCATCGACACCCAATATGCCGGTGCCCTGAAAATCAGTGTCATCTCGTCCCTGGATCAGACTCCCGTAGCCAATGCCACGGTGGTCATTTCCTACACCGGAGATCCCGAATCCCCGATTGAGACACTGATGACCAACAGTTCAGGCCAGACCGAGACAGTGGAACTGCCCGCTCCGCCCCTTTCCTTGTCCCTGACTCCCGAACCCGAGAATCAGCCCTACTCCGAATACAATATCCGGGTCACAGCAGAAGGCTATGAGCCTGCCCTGATCACCGGTTCTGAAATTCTTGCCGATGAACTGTCACTGCAGACCATCCGACTGAATCCTCTTACAGCCACTGAAAATGAGGAAAAAATAGTTAACATCCCCGTCCATACCCTGTTCGGAGAATATCCGCCCAAGATTCCGGAGGATGAAATCAAGCCTATGGCGGAAACAGGCGAAATCGTCCTGTCAAGAGTCATAGTGCCTGAGTACATCATCGTACATGATGGTGTGCCCATGGATTCTACGGCGCCCAACTACTGGGTCAGATATAAGGATTACATTAAAAATGTGGCCTCCTGTGAAATTTATTCCACATGGCCGGAATCCTCTATCTACGCAAATATTTTGGTTATCATGTCCTTTACGCTGAACAGGGTATATACTGAGTGGTACCGCAACCAGGGCTACGATTTTACCATTACCTCCTCCACAGCCTACGATCAAAAGTGGATATATGGAAGAAATATTTTTGAAAACATCGACTACATGGTAGATTCACTCTTTGCCAATTATCTGTCCCGCCCCGGTGTCCGACAACCGATTTTTACGTCCTACTGTGACGGGAAACGCGTAACCTGCTCCGGCTTAAGCCAGTGGGGTTCCAAATACCTTGGAGATGAAGGTTACTCTCCCATCGATATCATCCATTATTATTATGGTGATGATATGTATATCAATACTGCAGAAGTCATATCCGGCGTCCCCTCCTCCTGGCCCGGATATGACCTGACGATCGGCTCCTCCGGAGATAAGGTCCGCCAGATGCAGACCCAATTAAACCGTATTGCCCGCGACTATCCGGCCATTCCAAGGGTAGTAGCCGATGGCATCTATGGTTCTGCCACCGCAGATGCAGTCCGCACTTTCCAGGGCATCTTTAACCTCCCCCAGACAGGTGTGGTAGATTACCCTACCTGGTATGAAATCTCGGAAATTTATGTGGGTGTGACCAGGATTTCCGAACCTGACTAATAAAAGTCCTTATATTTACCAGGAGCCACACCGAAAGCATTTTTAAAATTCCTTAAGAAAGAAGAATAATCGCAGAACCCTGTGTTCTGGTATACCTGAGTGATACTCTGCCCCGCCTTTAATCCTTCACAGGCTTTTATCAGCCGCTTATTGGTGATAAAGGTGTGGGCGGTCACTCCGGTCAATTCCTTAAACCTGCGCAGGAAATGATACTTGCTCATGTGCACCTGCTCTGCCAGTTCCTCTACCAGAATCGGTTCGCTGATATGGGCATCAATATAGGCAGATATCGTGTCGACCATTGGATGTACTACCATTTCCTCAGCCGCAAAAAGGTATTCCTTCCTATTACAAAGTGCATTCAAATATACAAAAAAGAGAGTCAGATATCCCCTGTCCAATACGGGCTTGGCTCCCGGCAGCTCCACATCCATCATTTCCGACATAGCTAATTTCAGCAAATATCCTCTCAATTGCTCTTCATAATATGCCGGAAAATGATAGGCACAAGAACCCTGTGCACTGCTTTTGGCAAAGCAGCCTCCCAGGTCCAGACCGCCGGCAGAAAGTTCGTCCAACATCTGTCTGGTAATCCAAAGGATAATGCGCTTGGAGGAATCATGCTTTTTCTCCACATAATGATACTTGTGCATAACATTACTGTCTATAAGCAGGAAATCTCCTTTCTTCATATGATAAGTCTGATTCTCAAGCATGGAAGAGTATTCTCCTTCCAATACGTAGATGATTTCATAGAAACTATGATAATGAAAAGTAGCCGCACCGGTGGGTGCTCCCTGTTTTTCATAGACTTCATAATTATCATTTATCATATACTGCCGCTCATCTGTGGCTTCCATTCTTCGGATCTTGGCACGTTTGCTTCTGTCAGGCAATACCGGCTTTGCCGGAGTCTGCTCTTTCATTGCTGATTCACCCCACTTTTCGTAGCTTTTTATAGTTTTTTCTTCTATTTTTCCCTAAAGTTTGTTCTAATTTTATAATAAAGCAATTTTTGCATGATTTCAAGCAATATATTCTCTTATCATGCATTTCAAATCATTTTATACTAATATTATCCGAAGTGGTTACACTTCAAATTGAGAGAAAAAATGACAGGCTTTCCTGAAAGGTAAGCAAGAAAGGTGGGTTACTTTTATGCAGATGACATTAAGATGGTACGGAAGTAAATATGACACCGTTACCCTGAAGCAGATCAGACAGATTCCCGGTGTAACCGGCGTAATCTCCACATTGTACGGCACCACTCCCGGTGAAGTATGGGAGATGGAAGACATCCTGGCTCTGAAGAAAGAAATCGAGGATGCAGGCTTACAGCTGGCAGGTATCGAAAGTGTTAATATTCATGATGCCATCAAGATTGGTACTCCCGACAGAGATAAGTATATTGACAATTATATCACAACCCTGGAGCGTCTTGGACAGGCTGACATCCATCTGGTATGCTACAACTTCATGCCCGTATTTGACTGGACCAGAACCGAGCTGGCTCGTATGCGTCCCGATGGCTCCACTGTACTTGCTTATACACAGGAAGCTGTAGATGCTTTGGATCCCGAGAAGATGTTCGAGTCTATTGCCGGCGACATGAACGGTACCGTAATGCCCGGTTGGGAGCCTGAGCGTATGGCTCGCGTAAAAGAACTGTTCGAAATGTACAAGGATGTAGACGACGAAAAGCTGTTCGCTAACCTGAAGTACTTCCTGGAGCGCATCATGCCTGTATGTGACAAGTATGATATCAACATGGCTATCCATCCCGATGATCCCGCATGGAGCGTATTTGGTCTGCCCCGTATCATCATCAACAAGGCTAACATCCATCGCATGATGAAGATGGTAGACAACCCTCATAACGGCGTAACCTTCTGCTCCGGCTCCTACGGTACCAACTTAGAGAACGATCTGCCGGATATGATCCGTTCCCTGAAGGGCAGAATCCACTTTGCTCACGTTCGTAACCTGAAGTTCAACACTCCTACCGATTTCGAAGAGGCTGCTCACCTTTCCAGCGACGGTACCTTCGATATGTATGAGATCATGCTGGCTCTCTATGATATCGGCTTCACCGGTCCCATCAGACCTGACCACGGCCGTATGATTTGGGATGAAGTAGCTATGCCCGGTTATGGTCTGTATGACCGTGCGCTCGGTGCTACCTATCTGAACGGTCTCTGGGAAGCAATCGGCAAATCTCACAAATAAGCCACGAAAGGAGTTTTTATCATGGAGCTTACATTAAATGGTATTATGAATGATCGTGCTGCCTTTGAAGCTGCAGGCTATCATCTTCCTTCCTTTGATTATGAAAAGGTAGCTGCCAAGACCAAGGCAGAGCCCACCTGGGTACACTTCGGTGCCGGCAATATCTTCCGTGCTTTCCAGTGTAATGTGGCACAGAATCTTCTGAATGCAGGCATTCTGGAAACCGGTATCATCGCTGTAGAGGGCTTTGACTACGAGATCATCGAGAAGATGTATCGTCCTCATGACAACCTTTCTATTCTGGCTACCCTGAAGGCAGACAACACTGTTGACAAGACCGTTGTTGCCAGCGTGATCGAATCCCTGATCCTGGACAGCGAGAATGATGCTGAATA
>JAGAUD010000023.1 GCA_017620975.1 Lachnospiraceae bacterium
TATAAAAATATTACCTGTATCAATGGTTTTGGATTGGTTCCGCAGGACGAAAATTATTTCGGCGATCTGCGGCTTCATCCAAATGACAGTGGTTTTGATCATTATTTCCAAAATCTTTATGAAAAGATTAAGGATGAATTTAATGATAAAGAGGTCTGATTTCGAGAGCTTATTATTTTAAACAGGAGGGAAAATAAGATGAATCAAGACGGAAAAAACATACTGGTAGAAGGTCATCGCGGCTATTGCGCAGAGTATCCTGAGAATACTCTGATTTCTTATGAGGCAGCGCTGGATCTTGGCGTCGATGCCTTTGAGTTTGACGTATGGCTGACTAAAGATAAGGTACCTGTGCTGATGCATGACGGAAATCCCATGCGCACCTGTGGTGTCCGGGGTGAACTGCGCAATATGACATTTGAGGAGGTAAGGAAACTGGAGCCTGCTTTTAAGAGCAAATTCGGAGAAAAGTTTGTCGGTCAGGGAATCACAGTTCCTACCCTGGAAGAGACTTTAAAACTCTGTGCCGAAAAGCGCCCGGATTTTATCCTCGGTGTGGAAATCAAAGAATATACGGAAGAGACAGTTGACATAACCGTGGAGCTTCTGAAAAAGTATGGATTCTTTGACAACTGTTATTTCTATGCATTCAACGGTCGTATCATCAAGTATATTAAGACACGTTACAATGGACGTACCATGGGCTACCCTGACTTCCAGATGGGTGAATTTGAACCGGATACTTACAGCTATTATGATGAAATAGGACTTTCCATGAAGATCCTGAAATCCGAAGTTGCACCGATTTACCTGGAAAAAGGATTACCTATCCATATGTATTGTGCAGACAATGATGAGGATGTAGATTTCTGTATCCGCAAGGGCGCAGCACTGATTACAGCCAATGATCCCATTCCGCTTATGAAACGATTGGGCAGAATTTAATTTGTACACTTTTTATGGCAGACGTTGGAGCGTAAGAACAGCGTCTGCCGTTTTTATGAATGGCGCGTCTGAACGTTTTATTAAAAATTAGAGAATATCAGAGAGCTGCCTGATTGCAAAACTCACAGAAAAATGGTATGATAAGCAGAAGAATACTTTTTGGAGGAGTAAATCAATGGATAAGATTATTTTAACCGGTGACAGACCCACCGGCAGACTGCACGTAGGGCACTATGTAGGAAGCCTTCGCAGACGTGTGGAACTGCAGAATTCCGGCGAATATAAGAAGACCTTTATCATGATTGCAGATGCACAGGCGCTTACCGATAATATTGAGAACCCTGAAAAGGTGCGTCAGAACATTATCGAGGTGGCACTGGATTATATGTCCTGCGGACTGGATCCTGCCAAATCCACCCTGTTCATTCAGTCTCAGATTTCCGAGCTGTGTGAGTTGACTTTCTATTATATGGATCTGGTAACCGTTTCCAGATTGCAGCGTAATCCTACTGTTAAGAGCGAGATTCAGATGAGGAATTTTGAAGCCAGCATCCCTGTAGGCTTCTTTACCTATCCTATCAGCCAGGCAGCCGATATCACCGCATTCAAGGCTACAACGGTTCCCGTTGGCGGAGACCAGCTACCTATGATCGAGCAGACAAGAGAAATCGTGCATAAATTCAATAGCGTATATGCCCCCGTTCTGGTAGAGCCGAAGGCTCTGCTTCCTGAAAATGAAGCATGTCAGAGACTGCCCGGCGTGGATGGTAAGGCTAAAATGAGCAAATCTCTGGGCAACTGCATCTATCTTGCGGACAGTGCCGATGAAGTACGTACCAAGATCATGAGTATGTATACCGATCCTTTGCATCTGCTTGTAAGTGATCCGGGACATCTGGAGGGCAATACCGTATTTACTTATCTGGATGCGTTCTGTAAGGACGAGCATTTTGGAAGATATTTACCTGATTATGCTAATCTGGAAGAATTGAAAGCTCATTATACCAGAGGCGGTCTTGGAGATGTAAAAGTAAAGAAATTCCTGAATAATGTTATGCAGGAGACTCTGGAGCCTATCCGCAATCGACGTAAGGAGCTGGAGAAAGATATTCCTGCAGTTTATGAAGTGCTGAAAAAGGGCAGTGAGGTTGCAAGAGAGACAGCTGCTCAGACACTCTCCGAGGTAAAGAGTGCCATGAGGATCAATTACTTTGATGATATCGAGCTGATCAGGGAGCAGGCTGCCAGATATGAGGCATAAGAGGTACACATATGAAGAGCGGAAAATATGACAGAGAGGACTACGGGTATCTGGAGGAAGACGGACAGAGCAGTGCTGCTATGGTAATAGGCGGAATTGTATTGCTCGTGATTATTGTTGTGCTTTGCGCCATGATCTGGAAACTGTTCCATCCGGATGACAGTAAGCCAAGTCAGGGAATCGGTCAGGCTACCCAGGAAACGTTCAATGATACTTTGAAAGAAGCAGAGGCGTCCTCTTCTGAAGGTGCTGAAAACGAGAATCAGTCCGGTGAAGGAGAAAATGCGTCACCGGAAAATAGTATTCAGGACGATGGGCAGGGAGGTGCAGACCGGGAGAACGATGATTCCGTTCTGGGCTTGACTTTCCAGGAAGTGGATGAAACGGTAACAGCCAAGGAAGTGACTAACTTACGATCCGAACCCAGTACCGAAAGAGCTGATACCGTTGTGACACAGTTAAAGAACGGACAGACTGCAAGAAGAACCGGTGTCAATGATGCCGCCGGCTGGTCCAGGCTGGAGTATAACGGGCAGGTGCTCTATGCGGCAAGCAGGCTTCTGACCACGGAACTGTCAACGGAAAATGCAGGAACTTCAGAAAGCAATACTTCTGCCGGCAGTCAGCCGGAAAATACGCCTTCGGAGGACGACACGGTTACTACAAGTACAGGCAGAGTAATTACTTTCACTGATTGCGATGATACCATATCAGCCAAAATTGCAGCAAATCTGAGACTGGAACCCAGTTCGGCCCAGGAAAATGCTTCCATTCATTGTCAGCTGGAATATGGACAGACAGCTCATAGAACCGGCTATGATGAGGCATCCGGCTGGTCCAGAGTGGAATATGACGGTAAGGTTCTGTATACGGTGACAAGTCTGGTTTATGTAGTTGAAGAAACAAATGAGGAATAAATAATATGTTATGGGCAAAAACGGTTTGTATATAAAATACAAATCGTTTTTTTGTTTTAGTCCTTTTGCCGGACGTAGGAGTAAAGCAATTACGGCAGCCGGAACCCTTTGTTTATTCTGACACAGGAAGCAGTATATTTTCCGGTCATACGGTTATTATGATAGTGAAAAAGTGCAAAGCAGCATCGGGCACGAAGTAACCACACAGGTGGATTACTGATGCAGTCTGGCTCAGCAGCGTATGAAAGGAGATTAACATGAACAGACAGGCAGGAAAGTCCAGTATTTATCTGGAGGAACCGGTATATATCAGAAGCAGTGCCAGTATAGTAGGCAAAAAAGAAGGGGAAGGTCCATTGGGAAATCTGTTTGATATGGCAGGAGATGATGATTTATTCGGCTGTAAGACATGGGAGGAAGCAGAGAGCAATCTGCAGAAAGATGCAGTTTATATGGCTCTTGAGAAAGCGGGCTTAAAACCGGAGGATGTCAGGTATCTGTTTGCAGGCGATCTGCTGGGGCAGTCCATAGCCACTTCCTTTGGTCTTTCTTCTTATGAAATCCCTCTTTTTGGGGTATATGGCGCCTGTTCCACCTGCGGAGAAAGCATTTCCCTGGGAGCCATGGCCGTGGCAGCAGGCTATGCGGATATCGTAGCCTGTGTCACCTCCAGTCACTTCGGCAGCGCAGAAAAGGAATTCCGCTATCCGCTGGAATACGGCAACCAACGTCCTCTTTCCGCTACCTGGACAGTAACGGGAAGCGGTGCTTTTATTCTGGGAAAGCAGCCCGGGGATAAGCCACGCGCCCGCATCAGTGCTGTTACTACGGGCAAGATCATAGATTACGGATTGAAGGACTCCATGAACATGGGGGCATGCATGGCACCGGCCGCTGCAGATACGATAGCCCGACATTTTGATGATTTTCAATGTGTGCCGGAAGCTTATGACAAGATTATTACCGGTGACCTGGGAAGTGTGGGTCAGACTGTCCTTCTTGACCTTCTGCGGGAAAAAGGATACGATATCGCAGATCGTCACATGGACTGTGGAATAGAAATTTTTGACGCTGAGACACAGGATACCCATGCCGGCGGCAGCGGTTGTGGCTGCAGCGCAGTCACTTTATCGGCTTATATCCTGAAACAGATCGAAGAGGGAAACTGGAAGAAAGTACTTTTCCTGCCTACCGGTGCATTACTGAGCAAAACCAGTTTTAATGAGGGACAAAGTGTGCCGGGAATTGCACATGGTGTCGTGATTGAGAGAATAGAGTGACGCCCGGAAATGTTAAATCCTTACTTGCCAATCTGAGACGAGAATAGTATAATATAAGATATTTTGGCGAAGGAAGTGATGAAAATGCGTAGAATGGAGTTTAAGATGGAGCGCCAGGGACTTCTGGAAGTAGGGCAGAAGATTACTGTGACAGAAGGTGCGCTTCCCAGTAACTATTATTATACCATAGACCCGTCTCTTGCTATGTCGCCGAATATTCCTTTCCGGTATAGGCTTAAGTCGAAAGAAGGCATAGTGACCGACATTGTAGAAAATGCAAGAGGCTTCTATGTTACGGCAGAATTTGACGAGCCGGAAGTGGATATGTCAAGATAAAACATTTCTAACAGATAAAGGAGAGAGATACTATGATGAAAAAAATTGTAACAGATAAGGCACCTGCAGCTATTGGTCCCTATTCTCAGGGAATTATTGTGGATAAGATGTTATTTGCTTCAGGACAGATTGCTATTAACCCGGCTACCGGAGAGATTGAAGGCACAGATATTGTAGCACAGACGACTCAGGTAATGAAGAATATCGGAGCTATCCTTGTAGAAGCAGGCTGCGATTACCCCAGCGTGGTAAAGACCACATGTTTCCTGGCTGATATGGCAGATTTTGCTACCTTTAATGAAATCTATGCACAGTATTTTACAGAGAAGCCGGCCAGAAGCTGTGTTGCAGTGAAGACACTTCCCAAGAATGTACTGTGTGAAGTAGAAGTCATTGCTTATCTGGGAGACAAGTAAGATGAAGCGCAGGGAAAATATCGTGCTGATCGGAATGCCCGGAGCGGGCAAGAGTACCGTAGGGGTAGTCCTTGCCAAGCACCTGGGCTGCCGGTTCGTGGATTCAGATCTGGTTATTCAGGAAAAATACGGCAAGCTGCTTCACGAACTGATCGAAGAGCACGGTGTGGAAGGTTTCTGGAAGATTGAGAATGAGGTGAACGCTTCTTTGGCACTGGAGGGAAGTGTCATTGCTACCGGTGGAAGCGTCATTTATGGAAAGGAAGCCATGGAGCATCTGCGTTTGATTGGTCAGGTGGTCTATTTGAAGCTTCCCTATGAGGAAGTAGCAGATAGACTGGGGGATCTGAATGCCAGAGGAGTAACGCTCATGCCCGGGCAGACGTTGAGGGACCTGTACGAGGAGCGGACGCCTCTTTATGAAAAATACGCTCATGTGACCATAGACTGCAGCGGCAAAGTGTTAAGGGATGTGGTCATGGAGATCGCGAGGAGATTTTACTGATGAAGAAGTCATCCGCAGGAAGTTCTTTTCTGCTGTTTTTAACAGCCTGCATCTGGGGTATGGCGTTCGTGTCCCAGAGTAAAGGCATGGAATATATGCAGCCCTTTACGTTTAACGGAGTACGATCTTTAATTGGTGCGTTATCACTGGTGGTTTACCTTCTGCTGACCGGAAAGCTGGCGAAAGGAAAATTTACCAAAGCTCATTGGAAACGGAATCTGCAGGCAGGGATCTGTTGCGGCCTGGCTCTCACGGCAGCCAGCACACTGCAGCAGTTCGGTATCAAATACACTACAGTGGGAAAAGCGGGCTTCATTACCACGCTTTATATTATTTTTGTACCTCTGGCAGGTGTTTTTTTGAAAAAGAAAGTAGCTTCTGTGGTATGGATAGCGGCAGTGATGGCCGCTGTTGGAATGTATCTGCTGTGTATGACCGAGAGTCTGGTGCTGAACAGCGGGGATATCATGGTCTTTCTGTGCGCGCTGGTGTTTGCTGTACATATTATGGTGGTGGATCATTTTGCGGAGGATACAGATGGCACCGTGGTATCCTGCATTCAGTTCCTTGTGTGCGGAGTCGTCTGCACCGCCTGTGCTTTTATCCGGGAACAGCCTGCTGTCAGCCAGATTACGGAGGGAATGGCAGCTTTACTATATGCCGGGGTGATGAGCTGTGGGGTAGCTTATACACTTCAGATCGTAGGACAGAAGGGTGTCAATCCGACGGTAGCGGCGCTGATTCTGAGTTTGGAATCTGTGGTTGCGGCAGTGTCCGGATGGATAGCCTATGAAATGGGATTCCTGAAAGAGGACCAGACTCTTACAGGCAAACAGATTCTGGGCTGCGCGATCGTTTTTGCTGCTGTCATTCTGGTACAGCTGCCGGATGAGTGGCTGCACCGGAAAAAAGCGTAAAGCGTATATAAAACTACCCAAATGCAGATACTATGGCTGAAAGTTTTTGGAAAAACAGGAAAGGAGCCATAGAATGGATTATGTGAATGCATTTTGGGTGGGGGGAGCAATTTGTGCTTTGGTACAAATTTTAATGGATGAAACAAAAATGATGCCCGGGCGTATTATGGTATTATTGGTAGTAACGGGAGCCATAATCAGTGCGCTGGGCTGGTACGAACCTTTTCAGAAATTTGCCGGGGCAGGAGCCAGTGTTCCTTTGCTGGGCTTTGGCAATACATTGATGAAAGGGGTAAAGGAAGCTGTTGATGAGCAGGGGATACTGGGATTGTTTACAGGCGGCTTTAAGGCAGGGGCAGTAGGTACTTCAGCGGCATTGATCTTTGGATATCTGGCAAGTCTGATCTTCAACCCGAAGATGAAGAAATAGCGCCGGAGTGTTTGCAAAAGATAAGGGTGAGTAAAATGAGATTATTGGGTGTATCGGCAGGAATCCTGCTATATCTGGAAATTGTGTATCATTTGGGTTGCTACGGCTTCGCGGCCGGCAGCCCTGTTTTTGCTTTGGCAATGATAATGATTTTGGCATCACTGGAAACACTGGTGGTAGGACGCGTCAGGAAAAAAAGGAAAGGAAGAACATTCTGGACTTTCACGATTGCAGAATATCTCCTGTTTGCAGCTCAACTGGTTTATAAGGGAATCTTTAAGCAGCCGCTTCTGTGGGAGGCTGTCGTGAGAGGCGGACAGGATGCATTGACCAATTACTGGAGAGAGACTCTTGTCGGAATTCTTAGTGCTCTGCCATTCCTGGCATTGATGGCTCTTCCTTTGGTATCCGCCGGGATACTGCTTCGGAAAGGGAAGCTTTGCTATCCTTCCCTGGATCATCTGGGAAAGATGAGAGTGATGCTGAGTGTCGGTGTGGGAGGCATCCTGGCTATTATGGTCATTTCCATCGGCAAGTACATTAAAGCGGATTACTATGAAATTTACAGTGAATTCTACGACCCGCTGACGGTAGCGGAAGAGATGGGAGTATTGACGCTCGCACAGCGTGATACGATGCTCAGCCTGCAGAAGCTTGGAAAAAAGGCGCTGTCGGCAGTGGAGGGAGCTGTTGAGAATAAAAAGACAGAGCCGGCAATAGGGCATGACAGCGAACTGGGCGTGGACGGTGAAATTTCAGAGACGGAATCTGAAGATGCAGGGGAAACTCGGCTGACAGAGGGAAGTGAAGCAGAAAGTGCTGAAACAGAGGTTTCCCCGGCAGATACTTCTCCGAACCGGTTCACTATTGACTTTGCAATGCTCAAATCCCTGGCTAATGGCCAGGAAACCGCCTGGCTTGCAGATTATCTGGAGAGTCTGACACCAACTGCGAAGAATGAATATACGGGTATATTTGCCGAACACAACCTGATTTATATTACGGCAGAAGGATTTTCTCCTTATGCAGTGCGGGAGGATCTGACACCCACACTGTATAGACTGATTCATTCAGGATTTGATTTTAAAAATTACTATGTACCACTCTGGCAGACCAGCACCAGTGACGGGGAGTATGTAAATTGTACGGGGCTGATTCCTGACGGACAATACAGTATGCGAAAAAGTGGCGATAATATCATGGTGTATGCGCTTCCGGGTTATTTTGCGTCCGAGGGCGTAAGCAGTATGGCTTACCATAATAACAGTTTATCCTATTATGACAGGCATATAACCCACAATAATCTGGGCTATGTGTTTAAAGCAGCCCGTCTGGGAGGTTTGAGCCAGACGGAGTGGGGAGAATATATTTTCCCTATGGAAAATCCCGATACCTGGCCGGCTTCCGACCTTGAGATGGTGCAGGGGACAATTTCAGAATATGTGAACCGGGATCGGTTTCATGTGTATTATCTGACAGTGTCCGGGCATATGAATTACACTTTCAGGGGGAATTCCATGGCATTGAAGAACAGACAGGCAGTGGAAGGACTGGAAATGTCTGAGAATGCCAAGGCCTATATTGCCTGCCAGATAGAGCTGGATAAGGCGTTACAGTATCTTCTGGAACAGCTGGAGGCTGCCGGGAAGCTGGAAAACACGATCATTTGTCTCAGTGCGGACCACTACCCCTATGGTATGTCTCAGGAACAGTATGAGGAACTGGCCGGCAAGCAACTGGGAGAGAACAGGGATATGTACCGTAATAGCCTGATCATCTGGAACGTGAAGCTGGAAGAGAGCCCACAGGTCATAGATAAAGTATGCTGCTCTGTGGATATCCTGCCCACACTTTTGAATCTCTTTGGATTTGAATTTGATTCCAGATTGTATGCCGGCCGGGATATTTTTTCTGAGGAAGAAGGCATGGTCATTTTCAATGATAGAAGCTTCATTACAGACAAGGTAATCTATGACTGCAAGACCAAGGAAACAGTCTGGAAGAATCCTGAAGAATGGGATGATGCATCCAAAGAAGCCTATCTGGAAGACAGGAAGCAGGAAGTCAAGGACAGATACAATTTCAGTTCCTATATCCTCAGGAATGATTATTATAGTATGATTCAGCAGGCGGTACCGCAAGAACAGCGCAACAGCACACCGAATCCGGCTAAAAATCAGAGCGCTTCATAGGGAATATTCTTGCCGGACAGATAGCGGACGAGTGTCTTATCCCAGATTTGTTCCGCTTCCTTGGACATGACAAAAGTATGGTAAGCACAGCCTGTAGTGAGTACAGCCTTGGTACCGTCATAGCGGATGGTCAGCACCAGTGCCTTAATGGAGGAGGGATCCACGCTGCAATTCGCTTTCTCCAGCAGCTTCTGTGTCTGTTCGGGTTTTAAGTGAAAGATAAATCGAAACGAAAGGGGTGTGCGTTTTCCTTTGATCAACTGGAAACACAGCCCTTTCATTATGCTCCAGGGACTGTATTCATAATCCGGAATCTGACCGGAATTTAAGTCCTCCGGCGAATAAAATTCCCGATTCACATAACCGTCCAGCGTGAAGGTATTGGCAGTAGTGATGACTGCTTCCTCAAGAAGGAAGATGTCAAAGGCATCAGAAACGAGAAGCTGGTTCATAAATTGCTTCATGGATGTAATGTGTAGTGCAAGCATAGGAATTCTCCTTTATAGAAAATGGCGCGCAGCCTTTCTTTCAGTATAACTGAAATTTTAATGTATGTACATGAAAATCGATAAAATTACGTAAAATAATAAAATAACCTTTACGCGAATGGTGTGATGTGTTATTATATGTAGTAATAAAAACCACATGTAGCGGTTCGGAGAAAGATTATAAATTGGAGAGAGAAACATGAGCTATAAAATTGTTGTGGACAGCTGTTGTGAGCTTCCGGAGGAATTATTACAGAGCGGGAGATTTGAGCGGGTGCCTTTGAGTCTGGAAGTTGGAGAGTACCGGATTCCGGACGATGAAAATTTCAACCAGGCAGAGTTTTTGCAGAAGGTTGCAGAGTATCCTCATTGCCCCAAGTCCTCTTGCCCTTCGCCGGAGAGATATGTAGATGCTTATAACGCACCTGTAGATCATGTATATGTAGTGACCTTGTCTTCTCATCTGAGCGGCAGCTATAACAGCGCCGTACTCGGTAAGAATCTGTTCGAAGAGACCTATGGAGAGAAGCAGATTCATGTAGTGGATTCCGAATCTGCAAGCTGTGGGGAAGCACAGATTGCACTGAAACTTATGGATTTGGAAGAAGAAGGGCTTCCTTTTGAGACTATTGTAGAGAAAATAGAGGCTTTCAGAGATGCTATGAATACGTATTTCGTACTTGATAACCTGGAGACGCTGCGGAAAAACGGTCGCTTGACCGGTGTAAAAGCACTGGTGGCTTCTACTTTGAATATTAAACCTGTCATGGGAGCCGATAAGGGTACCATTGTCCAGAGGGGACAGTCCATCGGTATGAAGAAAGCATTAGGCAAGATTGCAGGACTGGTGGCTTTGGAGGTCAAGGATGCTGCGAGCAAGAGGCTGATGATTACACATTGTAATGCCCCGAAGCGTGCGGAAGCTTTAAAAGATATGATTTTGGCCAAGACTAGTTTCAAGGAAACCATTATCTTGGATACTGCTGGTATCAGTAGTATGTATGCGAATGATGGCGGTGTTATCGTAGCTGTATAAAATAAGAATTAAGAACTGAAAAGAGCCTGAGGTGTATATTTGCCGTATTTCTATTTTTCTATAGGAATTTTCAAAACAGTCTGTTATAATATGTTATGTGTAAGGAAAGGATGGTAGATATGAAGAAGATAGGAAGTATACTTGTTCTGATTGTCTGTATCTGCTTGATCATTTTGTCTTTATGGAACATCGGCAGCACCTTGAAAGAATATCGTGATAGCCGGATGGAATATGACAAGCTGAGGGAAGAGATTTTTGTAATAGCCGACAATGATACAGAAAGCGAAAAGGAAAGTTCGGAGCCTGCTTCCCGGGAGGAAAGTTCAGGAGAAACGTCTATGCAGGAGACAATGAATGAGGAGGATGAGGAAGCTCAGAAATTGGCAGAGGAACTTGCCCGGGCAAGAGCCCAGGCCAAGAAGGAAAGTGAATCAGTATGTAATGCGATTTCCCAACTGCGTAAGCAGAATGAGGATGTAGTTGGCTGGATCAAATTCCTGAATCTGGACATCAGTTATCCGGTTATGAAGGGAAGTACTAACAATGAGTATTTACGTCATACCTGGTCTGGGATGGCGAACAATTCCGGCAGTATTTTTATGGAAACATTGAATACCGGTGATTTCCAGGACAGCCACACAATCATCTATGGACATAATATGAAAGACGGAAGCATGTTCGGTAAGCTGAAGAACTATAAGGAAGAAGGCGGCTATGAGAAAGCCCCCTATTTCATGATTTATACAGAGGATACGGCTTACGAGTATCAGATTTTTGCATACAGCGATATTGCAGAGGATGATGAGATTTATACTATTTATTATGAACCGTCAGAGGAATTTGGTCAGCTTGTGCAGAGCATGAAGAGACATTCTTGGATAGATGCCGGAGTAAGTGTGGATAAGGACGATAAAGTCATCACACTTTCAACATGCTCCACAGACGGCAGGCGTTTTGTAGTCAACGCTGTAAGAACAGGTGAATACCAAATCCCGTAGCAATGAGCTGCAGGATAAGGATGGCAGGCATACCCCAGACAAAGTACCAGTGCTTTGTCTTATGACGAAAAGTATACATACCAAGGATGGAACCAAGACTTCCTCCTAAAAGAGCACATAAAAAAAGACGGGCCTCCGGAATGCGCCAGGCATTCCGGATGGCCTTTCTTTTATCTACACCCATTTGGATGAAGCCCGCTAAATTCACTATGATAAGATAGAGAAGGATAACGGTACCTATAGTCATACTTATTTCTCCAGTTCACCGGTTTCCTGCATCTTCATGGCACGTACCTTGCAGGAGAGACCGAACAGATTGATGAAACCTTCTGCATCGTGATGATCGTACAGGTCACCAGTGGTGAAGGAAGCGATGCTCTCATTGTACAGAGAATAAGGAGAAGTAGTTCCGGCTTTGATGATGTTACCCTTGTAAAGCTTGAATTTCACTTCACCGGTTACATATTCCTGAGTCTTCTCAATAAATGCCTGCTCTGCTTCACGAAGAGGAGTGAACCACTTGCCTTCATATACGAGGCTTGCGAAGCGGCTGCCCATTTCTTTCTTCATAGCGTAAGTATCACGGTCAAGAATCAGCTCTTCCAGCTGCTGATGAGCTTCCATTAGGATAGTTCCGCCGGGAGTCTCATATACGCCACGGGACTTCATACCTACAACACGGTTCTCTACGATATCGATGATACCGATACCATGCTTGCCGCCCAGCTCGTTGAGCTTGTGGATGATATCAGATACTTTCATCTTCTCACCGTTTACGGAAGTAGGAACACCTTTTTCAAAAGTCATGGTAACATATTCTCCTTCATCGGGAGCCTTCTCAGGAGTGGTGCTCAGCACTAACAGATGATCGAAATTAGGCTCGTTGGCAGGATTCTCCAGTTCCAGACCTTCATGGCTGATGTGCCAGATGTTACGGTCACGGCTGTAAGAAGAATCAGCAGAGAAAGGAAGGTCGATACCATGTGCCTTACAATATTCAATTTCAGACTCACGGGAATCCATGGTCCACTTGTCATTTCTCCATGCAGCGATGATCTTGATATCAGGAGCCAGTGCTTTGATACCCAGCTCAAAACGAATCTGGTCATTACCCTTACCGGTAGCACCGTGGCAAATAGCAACAGCGCCTTCCTTACGTGCAATCTCAACCAGCTTCTTGGCGATCAGAGGTCTTGCCATGGAAGTACCTAACAAATACTTGTTCTCATAAATAGCGTTAGCCTGTACACAGGGAACGATATACTCGTCGCAGAACTCATCGATAACATTCAGAATATACAGCTTCTCAGCGCCGCAGAACTTGGCACGTTCTTCCAGACCGTCCAGCTCCTCTGCCTGTCCGCAGTCGATGCAGACACAGATTACTTCATAATCAAAATTCTCCTTTAACCAGGGGATGATAGCGGTGGTATCAAGACCACCTGAATAAGCAAGAACTACTTTTTCTTTCATATATGTAAGCCTCCATTTGTGAATACTGTTAATAAATTACTCTGTTGATAATATACACCAAATGCGGAAAGAATGCAAGTAGAAAAATATGCATATTTTAAATATCTGTATGAATAAATTAAAGATAATATGCACAATAAGTGAATAAAATATGAATGATATGCATAATAATGCAAGCACTTAGTTTATCACGAGAGGATAGGAATATGATCAGAGCATGGATACTTTAAGATATGCTTAAGATTTTTACAGGCATCTTGAGAAAAAAGATTGAATATGTTACATTATTTGTAAAATAAAGGATAATTGTTTGGTGAATTGATGGCATGGTGGAGAGGATTGCGGGGGCTAAGAAGATTTTCACCGGATAATTATCTGTAGATACAGAGGAGGTCCCACAATGAAGAATAAACTTTATTACATATTATTCCTGCTTTATGTCCTGATGGTGGTATTTATATTATACATTAATGGTGTATTTACAGGAGAGGTCACATCCGTCAGTAATTTGCTGATCAATGTTGGCTTTTTGGCGGTAATTGGTGTCATGTTTGTCATATCAGCCATTAGCTTCGGTAGGCTGAACCTGTTTACGGACGCACTGGAAGCAGCCTGCGCTGTGATGGAGAAAGAATATAAAGAGAAAAAGGAATGCTTGTGGGACTCCTATCGTGCCCGAAAGAAAGTATTCGGCAATGAGGTCCTGGATGGAGCTTTCCGAAGATATCAGAAGAGAATGGCATCCTACCAGACCAGGAAAGGTCTGAAGGCAGTCTGCGATCTGGATGAATATATTAATGAAGACCTGCTTGACCGCGTGGCAATGTCTCATTACAATTCAGCAGTATCCGGTACTTTGACCGGCCTTGGCATTCTTGGCACTTTTCTTGGGCTGTCCATGGGGCTTGGTTCCTTTGACGGAAATAATATTTATACGATTTCCGATAATGTAGGTCCTTTGCTGGAAGGCATGAAAGTTGCATTCCACACTTCTGTTTACGGTATCTTCTTCTCGCTGGTATTTAACTTTATCTATAGAAGTATTATGTCTGAAGCTTACAGTATATTGGGTGAGTTCCGGGAGGTTTACAGAGAATATGTTAGTCCGGAGGTTCCCAACGCGGATGAGAATTCCAAGGCCATGTTGATCTATCAGGCCAATATGACCAATTCACTGAAGCAGATGACCGAACTCCTGAAAGGCAATGCCATGGAGCAGACCCAGGCTGTGGAACGTATCGTTGATCAGTTTGTATCTCAGATGTCACAGACGCTTGGAACAGAGTTTGAGAAGATGGGCAGAATCCTGAACTATGCCTGCAAAGCACAGGAACAGTGTTCCAAAGATTATCGCAGCATGGAAGAGACCACAAGAGAACTCCAGGCAGTGAACCGTTCCATGCAGAGGTCGCTAGAACAGTTGGTAGACCGTCAGGAACAGATTGTACAGAATCTGAAAGAACAGGAGGAACAGCTTGCTTCCACCTGCAATATGCTCAATGATGAACTTAGCAACCAGTTATATACTTACAATCAGATGAGGGATATGTATGAGAAGTAATCGCAGAAAAAGAGCTGCTTTCGAGGAACCCGGCTACTGGCAATCTTTTTCAGATATGATGGCTGCACTTTTGCTGATTTTCATACTGATCATTGCCATTACGCTGATGATTTACAGGCAGAAGACTACGGATCTGGAGCAGACAGAACTGGAATTAAATGCTGCACAATTGGAACTGAATGCCGCCCAATTGGAGTTAGACAACGCGAAACTGAACCTGGAACAGTCCAGGCAGGAAATAGAAGCCTCTAATAAAGAACTGGCAGATTCCCTGGCTGAACTGCAGATTGCTTATGATAAGGCAGCTACTACCCGGGAAGAACTGAATGCAGCATATCTGGAGATAGAGAATGCTAAAGCAGAATTGGCCGCGGCCAATCAGGAGATGGAGACCACCAAGGCGGAACTGGATGCCACCAGGAGCGAACTGCAGGATATCGTGGGTATCAGGACAGATATTATAGGAGAATTGCAGGCTAAGTTCAATAATTCCAGTATGACGGTGGATGCACAGACGGGATCCATCACGTTTTCTTCTGATGTACTTTTCAGCAATAACAGCTATACGCTGACCAGTGAAAGCAAGGAGTCCTTAAGGGAAGTCATTCCGTTGTACCTTGATGTACTGCTTCAGGACAACTATCTTCCCTACATAGCAGAAATCATTATTGAGGGACATACCGATACCAACAGCGGATATCAGCTCAATATGGACCTTTCTTATAACCGCGCTAACGCAGTGGCAAAGTTCTGCATGGATGAAAAGAATGGGCTTTCTGAAGAAAAAATTGAGCAGCTGCAGCAGCTTCTGACCGTCAATGGGCGCTCTTATAGCAATCCGGTGTATAAGGAAGGGACGAATGAAGTAGATATGGCAGCTTCCAGACGAGTGGAGATCAAGTTTCGGTTGAAGGAAGATGAGATGATAGAGAAGATTGCGCAGATACTAAATCAGAGTGAGTAATAATGAGAACCGCCCTCTGTAAAGTGATAGAGAGGGTGGTTTTTTGGGCGATTTTTCGGCATTTTGCGGCTTGCCATCTGTCGTAAAATGCAGTATATTTATACAGAATGTGGTCATTAACGGAAAAACCTGCTGTAAAGAAAAAGCACTATTTCATGCATGTTAAATGTATTTTAAATAAATAATATGCATAAATATACATGAATAAATAAAAATAATGCATAAAATAAAAATGGTGGTTGATATTTATGCAAAATGTGGTAATATAGAGAAAGCAAGCAGGCTGTGATGGAAGGAAAGGATTTTGTGGCAGATACAAGTGAGGTTGTGGTACATCAGGGAAGGCCGGCCGATGAAACCGGGCGTCTTAAGAAAGAGGTAGCAGTATATGATCTGCTGGAAAAATTCCTACCGGCTGTGGAGCATGATTATAGGACAGTGGATCTGGCATGGCAGGAGCAGTAATGCAGTGAATAAAAGAAAGCGAGTGAAAGAAGTGGAGAAGAAAAGTTACGAAATCAGGACAATGACAATTGAAGATTATGATGGGCTGTATGCTCTGTGGATGACCATAAAGGGTTTTGGTATCCGAAGCATTGATGATTCCAGAGAAGGCGTGGATCTGTTCCTGAGACGTAACCCCACTACCAGTGTAGTGGCTGTGTCTGAGGATGGTCAGATCGTAGGAGGAATCCTCTGTGGTCATGATGGAAGACGAGGCTGCCTGTATCATGTGTGTGTCCGGGAGGATTATAGATTGCTTGGTATCGGCAAGGCCATGGTAGTGTTCTGCATGAATGCTTTAAAAGAAGAGCATATCAACAAGGTAAGTCTGATTGCTTTTACCAAGAATGATGTGGGTAATGCGTTCTGGAACCGGATCGGATGGACACACCGCCTGGATTTGAACTATTATGATTTTACGTTAAATGAGGCTAATATTACAGCTTTTAATCAATAGAGTGACATGGAGGACAAGAAGATGACGATCATAGATGGCGGTGTAACCGCAGCAAAAGGTTTTGAAGCAGCTGCAGCGGCAGCAGGTATCAAATATCAGAACAGGACGGATATGGCGCTTGTATACAGTACCGTACCTTGTAAGGCAGCAGGTACTTTTACCAGCAATATCGTGAAAGCAGCTCCCGTTGTATGGGACAGCAACGTAGTAGAGAATTCTCCTTTCGTGCAGGCAGTCGTAGTCAATTCCGGTATTGCCAATGCATGTACCGGGCAGCAGGGTATGGAATGTTGTAAAGCAGAAGCTGTAAAAGCCGGAGAAGTGCTCAATATTCCCGAAAGTGCCGTGCTGGTAGCTTCTACCGGTGTTATCGGTAAACAGATCGATGTAGAGAAGATTACATCGGGAATCGAACTGCTGGCTGCAGCTAAGGCACCGGGGGCTGAAGCAGGTCTGGCAGCTGCAAAAGCAATCATGACCACCGATACCGTACATAAGGAGGCTGCAGTAACCGTGGAAATCGGCGGTAAGACTGTGACGGTAGGCGGCATGTGCAAAGGCTCCGGCATGATTCATCCCAATATGTGTACAATGCTGGGATTTGTGACCACAGATGTGAATATCTCCAAGGAAATGCTGACCAAAGCAGTGAAGGCAAGCGTTGATGATACTTTTAACATGATTTCTGTAGATGGCGACACCTCTACCAACGATACATTGCTGGTGCTGGCTAACGGTCTGGCAGGCAATGAAGAGATTACAGAAGAGGGCGCAGATTTCGATGCTTTTTGTCAGGCACTGAACGCTATCAATACTACACTTGCCAAGAAGATGGCAGGTGACGGAGAAGGAGCGACAGCCCTGTTTGAAACTATTGTCACCAACGCGGCTACCAAAGAGGATGCCAAGATTTTGGCTAAGTCAGTGATCTGCTCTTCTCTTACCAAGGCAGCTATTTTCGGACATGATGCCAACTGGGGAAGAATCCTCTGTGCACTGGGCTACTCCGGAGCAAAATTTGACCCTGAAAATGTAGATCTCTATTTCCGGAGCAAGAGCGGAAAGATGCAGATTTTCGGCAATGGTGTAGCATGTGATTACAGCGAAGAAGAAGCAACGAAGATTCTTTCCGACCCTGAGGTGACAGTGCTTGTGGACATGCACATGGGAGATGCCCAAGCTACTGCGTGGGGTTGTGATCTTAGTTATGATTATGTTAAAATAAATGCAGATTACCGCAGCTGATGGTAGAGTTAAAAGAGAGGGATAGAACAATGGAAAAGGATATGGAACAAGTATTAAAAAAGGCTGAGGTGCTGATTGAAGCCCTTCCTTATATTCAGAAATTCAATCGTAAGATTATTGTAGTAAAATACGGCGGAAGCGCTATGAGCAACGAAGAGCTGCAGAAGAATGTCATCAAGGACGTAACGCTGTTAAAGCTGGTAGGTTTCAAGCCTATTATCGTACATGGCGGCGGTAAGGAGATCAGCCGTTGGGTAGGCAAAGTCGGCAAAGAAGCAAAATTTGTCAACGGTCTTCGTGTAACAGATGAAGAGACTATGGAAATCGCAGAAATGGTACTTGGCAAGGTAAATAAGAGCCTGGTTACCATGGTTCAGGAGCTTGGTGTAAAAGCGGTCGGTATCAGCGGCAAGGACGGTGGCCTTCTGACAGTTGAGAAGAAATATTCCGATGGTCAGGACATCGGCTATGTAGGCGAGATCACAGGTGTAAATCCTAAGGTGCTTTATGACCTTCTGGAGAAGGATTTCCTGCCTATCGTGGCTCCTATCGGACTGGATGAGAATTTCCGGACTTATAATATCAATGCAGATGATGCAGCCTGTGCCATTGCGAAAGCTGTTCATGCAGAGAAGCTTGCATTCCTGACTGACATCGAGGGACTGTATAAGGATATCAATGACAAATCCTCATTCATCTCCAGATTGACTGCATCTCAGGCAGATGAACTGATTGACGGTGGCTTTATCGGCGGCGGAATGCTTCCTAAGCTGAGCAACTGTACTTCAGCAGTGAAAAACGGCGTTAACAGAGTACATATTCTGGACGGAAGGATTCCTCACTGCCTGCTCCTGGAAATCTTCACCAATCATGGGGTTGGTACTGCAATTATCGCTGATGAGGAGAAAGAATCATGATGATGAAAGAATATATCGAGCAGGCTGAGCAAGACCTGCTGCACACCTATAACCGGTATCAGATCGTTCTGGACAGAGGTGACGGTGTTAATCTGTATGATTTGGACGGCAAGAAATATCTTGACTTCTGTGCGGGAATCGCAGTGTTTGCTTTGGGATATCATAATGAAGCATACAATAATGCATTGAAGGATCAGATTGATAAGCTGATTCATACGTCTAATTATTATTACAACATACCTGCTGTTGAAGCAGCCAGGAAGCTTAAGAAAGCATCCGGCATGGACAGAGTATTTTTCACCAACTCCGGTGCGGAAGCCAATGAGGGGGCTGTCAAGGCTGCAAGAAAATATGCATTTTTGAAGGATGGATGCACTGACCACGAGATTATTGCAATGAATCATTCATTTCACGGAAGAACCTACGGTGCGTTGTCTGTAACAGGCAATCCACACTACAGGGAGGCTTTCGAGCCAATGATCGGTAATATCCGTTTTGCTGATCTGAATGATTATGAAAGCGTTGTCAGCCGGGTAACTGAAAAAACCTGCGCGATCATCCTTGAGCCTGTTCAGGGAGAAGGCGGTGTCTTCCCGGCAACAGAAGAATTTTTGAAGAAATTGCGTGCGCTGTGCGACGAGAAGGACATCCTGCTTATTTTTGATGAAATCCAGTGTGGTATGGGACGTACCGGTTATATGTATGCATGGCAGCGCTATAATGTGAAGCCGGATATTATGACCACTGCAAAGGCTTTGGGCTGCGGCGTACCGGTAGGTGCATTCCTTTTATCCGGTAAAGTAGCAGAACACTCTCTGGTGGCAGGAGATCATGGCACCACTTACGGCGGCAATCCTCTGGCAACGGCTGCAGTCAGCAAGGTATTTGATCTCTTTGAAGAAGAGAAGGTAATCGAAAATGTCCGCAATGTAGCTCCTTATCTGGAAGAGAAGTTGGATGAGCTGGCTGCAAAGTATGACTGCATTGAGACCAGACGTGGTGCAGGGCTGATGCAGGGCCTGGTATTCAAGTGTCCGGTGGGGGCGATTATCAACAAGGCACTGGAAAAAGGTCTCATATTGATCAATGCCGGTACCAATATCATCAGATTTGTTCCGCCTTTGGTGATTACCAAAGATAATGTAGATGAAATGATTCAGATTCTGACCCCTTGCATTGAAGAGGTGATGTAATGCATTTGAAAAGTAGAATAATAGCCGTGCTGGCACTGATTTGTATGGTCGGTGCCTGTGTTGCAGGAAGCAGATTGGACATGACCGAAGCCGAAGAAGGGCTTGCCGGTCTGTCTGTGTTTAACCGTAAAGAAACTTTATATTTCTGGTATGCAGATGATACTATGACTGACTTCTTCAACAGTGCTGCAGTTTCTTTCGGGGAGGGCAGAGATGTTCGCGTTATACCGGTACTGGTAGAGGAAAGTGAATTCCTGGAAGCAGTGAACCGGTCTTCTCTGCATTCTTCCCGTGTACCTGACTTGTATCTGCTCAGCCATGAATCTCTGGAGAAAGCGTATCTGGCAGGCTTGGCCTGTCAGGTTCAGGATGAAGCAAAAGTCTGCACTACAGAGCATTTCCCACAGACTGCGCTTTCGGCGGTGACTTATCATGACAAAATAATAGCTTATCCTCTTAGCTTTGAGACCAGCGCATTGGTATATAATGAGACGTATCTGATGGAATGGGCTGCGCAGCAGGCCGGAAAGGATTTGAAAAGTACCGGAGAGGAAGAAAGCCTTACTATTTCCGGTGAGCTGCCTTTAGAACAGCGACAGGCTATGTCTTTAGAGGAACTGACTGCCTATTATATGGAAAGAGCCATTCCTTCTACCGTAGATGATATTTTGTACATCGGTGATAGCTTTGACGTACCGGAAGGCGTAGAAGGTATCATGAAATGGGATGTATCTGATATTTTCTATAATTACTGGATCGTGGGAAATTATATGATTGTAGGCGGAGATCCGGGAGATGATGAGACGAATATCAACATCAACAATCCCGAGGCTATACAGTGCCTGGAAGTGTATAAAGCACTGAATCAGTTCTTCTTTATCGAGTCCGATACAGTGACCTTTGATTCTGTGGTGGAAGACTTTATAAACGGTAAGATTGTATTTACGATTGCCACCACGGATGTCATTGAGAAACTGGAGCGGGCGAAAGAGGAGGGAGTCCTCGGCTTTGATTACGGAATTGCCACCATGCCTGCTGTCAGCAGTGCATTGGAAAGCCGTTCCCTGTCTGTGACCAGTGCGATTGCCATAAATGGATATTCAGGGCAGAAAGAGCTGGCGAATGAATTTGCTGCTTATCTGGTTACGCAGTGCAGCGAAGACTTTTATGAACGTACGGGACGACTTTCGACCAATCTGACGGCTGAGCCGGATAATGGGCCGGTTCAGATTTTTATGGCAGAATATGCTGCCAGTGTATCCCTTCCTAAGATGATGGCCACCACCAATTTTTGGATTCAGCTGGAAGTCCTTTTCTCTAAAGTTTGGAATGGAAGCGATGTGGCGGAGCTGGTACAGGAATTGTCAGAACAGATTCAGGTTCAGATTCAGGCAACCGAATAGGAAGTCGCGATTAGCAGTTGGGATAAGAAGTATTCCGGGCAAGGCATAAAAGCCAATCAAATGGAAATGCTATTACAAGAAAGGAAGGTATTTCCATATGGTTGGTTTTTTTATTGCTTTGATTTCAGGCGCATTGATGAGTATCCAGGGGGTATTCAATACCCAGGTCACAAAGGCTTCCAGTATCTGGGCAGCCAATGCATTTGTACAGTTTACCGCACTTTTGGTATGCCTGGGTGCATGGCTTATGACGGATAGAAGTTCTTTGACAGCAGTATTTCAGGTGAGCCCTAAGTATATGCTTTTGGGCGGAGCTATCGGTGCTTTCATCACATACACCGTTATCAAGAGCATGGATTCCCTGGGTCCTGCCAGGGCAGTCATGCTGATTGTAGTTGCACAGCTTCTTGTGGCTTATCTGATCGAGCTGTTTGGCTTATTCGGTGCAGAGAAGCAGCCTTGGGAATGGAGAAAAGCTATCGGCATGGCCGTGGCTGTGGCAGGTATCGTTATCTTTAAGTGGAAATGAGGCGCTCAAATTTTACATTCTATAGTGCATCTTCTTATGAAAAATGTTAGAATAGAAAAAAATACTAAGAGAAGAAGAGATGAAACATGAAATTTATTTTATCCTACGTAAAGAAGTACAAATGGCTGGCTGTGTTTGCCATAACCATCAAGTTTTTCGGCTCCTTCGGAGAACTGTTGATTCCGTATGTGTTAGAACATCTGATTGACAACGTAGTGCCCACTAAAGATATGGCACAGGTAATTATGTGGGGCGTTGGAATGATTATTCTGGCTGTAGTGGTGCGTCAGCTGAATGTTAAGGCCAATCGGTCGGCAGTCAAGGTGGCGAAAGAGAGCATCTATGATATCAGAAAGGATTTGTTCTGGAAATCGCTGGAACTTTCCGGCAAACAGGTGGACGAGTTCGGTCTGCCGTCTTTGACTTCACGTATGACATCCGATTCCTACAATCTGCAGAATTTTATTCAGAGTATACAGGCTATGGGGGTACGTGCACCTATTATGCTGTTCGGAGGAATCGTGATTACCATGACCATGGATCCCGGGCTGGCTTCTATCCTGTGTATTATGGCGCCTATCTTGATAGTGATCGTTGTATTCGTGTCTTTTAAGGGAATACCTTTATATGAAAAGGTTCAACAAAGTGTGGATGATATTGTTCGCGTCATGCGTGAGAACATTACAGGTATCCGTGTGGTGAAGTCCTTATCCAAGGAAGATTATGAGATGCGTCGTTTTGAGAAAGCCAATGGACAGATGGCGGGTAACGATATGAAAGCCGGAGCAGTTATGGCACTGCCGGGGCCGATTATGACGCTGTTTTTAAATATAGGACTGACACTGGTAGTCATAATCGGTGCCAAGAGAGTAAATGCAGGGCAGATTCAACCCGGTGTGATTTTGGCGTTCCTTACTTATTTTAATATGATACTGATGGGGGTCATGGGATTGAACCGTGTGTTCATGATGATGTCCAAAGCAAATGCTTCTGCCAAGAGAATCGAAGCGGTGGTAAAAGCAGAGGAAGAACTGGCACCAATACCGGAGGAAAAGGCAGCCGGGCCCAGTCCGGAGAGATATACAGCAGATGATTATCTGATTTTTGATCATGTGGATTTCAGTTATCACACCGGTGAGGAAGAGACGGATGATGAGAAATTTGCAGGACAGACCAGAGAAAAATGTCTTTATGATATTGATTTTTCTATGAAAAAAGGAGGCAGCCTGGGAATTATCGGTGCTACCGGTGCAGGAAAGACCACTATTATCAATTTGCTCATGCGGTTTTATGATGCCAGTAAGGGACACATCTTTGTAAATGGAAAGGATGTGCGTACATATGAAAAGGACACTCTTCACAAGATGTTCGGTGTGGTGTTCCAGAATGATGTGATTTTTGCAGACAGCCTTCATGAAAATATTGCATTTGGACGTGATGTGACCCTTCAGGATATTCGCATGGCGGCACAAGACGCCAGGGCGAGTGAGTTTATTGAGGCGTATGAAGATGCATATGACCATCGTGCGGTGATTCACGGAGCCAATTTGAGCGGCGGCCAGAGACAGAGAACTCTGATTGCCCGTGCGTTGGTGGCGAAACCGGAAATCCTGATATTGGACGATTCCTCCAGTGCACTGGATTATAAAACGGATGCAGCCCTGCGTAAGGCGATTCGCGAGAACCATGCAGGTGCTACAACCATTATTATTGCCCAGCGTATCAGTTCCATCTTAAGTCTTGACCATATTATTGTGCTTGATGAAGGAAGAATGATTGGATACGGTACACATGAGGAGCTTTTGGAAAGCTGCCCCATGTACCGGGATATTTACAGAACACAGATGGGAGAGTACGTAGATGGCAAGTAGAGATGCAGTTTTAAAGAAACCAAAGGATACGAAAGGGACTTTTATAAAGCTTCTTCGTTATTTGAAAGATTTTAAGTGGATTCTGGCAGTTGTAGTGGTGCTTAGCATCACAAGTAATATCTTATCACTGCTGGGACCGAGCCTGGCCGGTAATGCAATCAATGAAGCCGCGGCCGGTGCAGGGAAAGTAAATTTTGAAAAAGTATATTATTATGCAAAGCGGATGCTGCTTTTCTATCTGGCTTCTTCGGCGCTCAGTATTACGATTAATATTACCATGATGTACGTGAGCCGCTACATTGCAAAGAAGATGCGTAAGGATGTTTTTGATAAGCTGATGCGTCTGCCGGTAGGCTTCTTTGATAACAATCAGGCAGGAGATATTATCAGCCGTGTCTCCTATGATATTGATGTTATATCCACCTGCCTTGGTACGGACATCGTGTCTATCCTGACCAGCATCGTAACGGTTGTGGGTTCCTTTTGCATGATGATCTATATCTCCCCGTGGCTGGCAATGGTCTCTCTGGTAACCATTCCGGCAGCGACCATTTATACCACCAAAATGCGTAAGATCACACAGCCTAAATTCTCAAAACGTTCCAGAAAGTACGGTGAGATGAATGGCTGTGTGGAAGAGATGTTTTCCGGTCAGAAAAGCATCGTGGCATATGCCTATGAGGAAAAAGTAGCTGATAAGTTCGATAAGATCAATCATGGGGCAGCAGATGCCTATTATGATGCCGCCTATTATGGAATGACCATGGGTCCCACTGTTGGTTTCATCAACAATATCGGCTTGAGCCTGACGGCAATTTTCGGTTCTGTATTGTTCATGAAAAATATGATTGATCTGGGAGGAATCTCTTCTTTTGTATTGTACTCGAGGAAATTCTCCGGACCGATTAATGAAATTGCCAATATCGTCACAGAATTGTATTCTGCCCTTTCTGCAGCAGAGCGTGTGTTCGGACTGCTGGAGGAAACGGAAGAAGTAGCTGACACAGAAAATGCGGGAGAACTATCTCATATAAGGGGCAATGTGGAATTCCGGAATGTTGCATTTGGCTACGTGAAGAATAAAACGATTATCCATAATTTAAGTATGAAAGCAGATGCCGGTAAGCTGATCGCAATTGTAGGACCGACCGGTGCCGGTAAGACCACCATCATCAATCTCCTCATGCGCTTTTACGATGTGGATGAAGGGCAAATCCTGGTAGACGGAGGAGAAATCAGAGGTTATACCAGAGAAAGCCTGCGAAAAGCATACGCTATGGTGCTGCAGGATACATGGGTATTTAAGGGAACAATCTTTGAAAATATCGCTTATGGCAAAGAAGACGCTACCATGGAGGAAGTAGTGGCAGCAGCAAAAGCCGCGCATATCCATCCCTTTATCATGCGCCTGCCTAAGGGTTATCAGACGGTCATCAGCGAGGACGGCGGAAATATTTCCAAGGGTCAGAAGCAGCTGCTCACCATTGCAAGAGCCATGCTTTACAATGCCAAGATGCTGATCCTGGATGAAGCAACATCTAACGTAGATACCAGTACAGAACGACAGATTCAGAAAGCCATGCGTGAGCTGATGAAGGACAAGACCTGCTTTGTCATTGCACATCGATTGTCTACGATTCAGCATGCTGACATGATCTTGGTAGTGGATCATGGAGATGTGGTGGAACAGGGGAACCATGAAAGTCTCATGGCCCGCAAAGGATTCTACTATAAGCTGTACGCGGCCCAGTTTGAGTGATGTGCAATTTGGTACTTGTAAAATTGAGAAGATTCATTTACAATGAAAGGGTATCGGCATAGAGAGGCATTCCTGTATTTTCCGGGCTTGACAGATGGTGTGAAGAACGGAAAGAGAGGAACTATGTGGAAGAAGATTATCAAAAAGATTTGTAAGAGGATTGGGAGGATGTCGGCTGCACCGGTGCTTATATCTATGGTATCAGTGGGGGTGCTGTATGGCTGTGGAACGAAAAAGGACACTGTGATTTCGCTTGACCGGGTGTTAGAGACCGTTGAAGGAACCGGCGAAGCAGAGAGGGCGGAAGCCGGAACTTTGGCGGGCGAAGCCACGGAGATGACTGAAGCAAATGCAGCAGAGGATTGTGAGACAATTATGATTTATGTCCATGTCTGCGGAGCAGTAGTGCAGCCGGGAGTGGTGAAAGTGCCGGAGGGAAGCAGAGCACAGGCAGCAGTAGAAGCGGCCGGTGGGTTCAGAGAGGATGCAGACCGGAATTATGTGAATCTGGCATCACCGGTATCGGACGGAGAACAGCTGTATATTCCGACGGCAGCGGAGGTCGGGGAAAGGAAAGCATGGCAGGAAGCTGAAGAGAGCAGTCTGGTGAACCTTAATACGGCGGATATCAGTCGGTTATGTACCTTGCCGGGAATCGGTGAGAGCCGGGCGGGAGATATTATCGCATACAGGCAGGAGCATGGCGTTTTCTCTGATATAGAAGAGATCATGCAGGTGCCGGGTATCAAGGAGAGTACTTTTGAAAAGCTAAAGAACCTGATTACAGTAAATTAGGGTTACAGGTAAGTCTTGGTACAGCGCAGTCGGAATTGCATTTCAGTGCGATTTTGCAAGATTTAAGGGAGGAAAATAGACAAATGACAGGGAAAAAAGTTTTAATTGTAGATGATGAGAAGCTGATTGTAAAGGGACTCCGGTTCAGTCTGGAACAGGATGGAATGAAGGTAGACTGCGCTTATGACGGGGAAGAAGCGCTGGAGAAAGCACGTGAGAATCAATATGATATTATACTGCTGGATATTATGCTGCCGAAGCTGACCGGTTTTGAAGTTTGTCAGCAGATCAGGGAATTTTCTGATGTACCTGTCATTATGTTAACCGCTAAGGGCGATGATATGGATAAGATTCTTGGGCTTGAATACGGTGCAGATGATTATATTACCAAGCCTTTTAATATTCTGGAGGTTAAGGCACGTATCAAAGCCATTCTGCGCCGTGTGGATCCTCGAAAAGCAGATACTGAGGCGCCCAAGGTCATTGAGAGCGGAGATCTGAAGCTTGACTGCGAGGGAAGAAGAGCCTATATCCGAGATAAGGAGATTGGTCTGACTGCCAAAGAATTTGAGGTGTTAGAGCTGCTGATGCTCAATCCCAATAAAGTATACGGCCGTGATAGTCTGTTTAAGCTTGTATGGGGCACAGATTATCCGGGAGATGTGCGTACGGTAGACGTGCATATCAGAAGACTTCGCGAAAAGATTGAGGCTAATCCCAGTGAACCTAAATATGTGCATACCAAATGGGGTGTAGGCTACTACTTCTTCAATGCATAGTGAGGCGATGGGATGCTGGCGAAATTCAGGGATTATATCGGACAAATTGTTTTTATGAGAAGCCTTAGAGCAAGGCTTTTCGTAATTATACTGTTAGTAGGGAGCATTCCGGGTGTGCTGATCCGATATGCTATGCTTGATAATTACGAAGAGAGAGCGGTAGAACTCAGAAAGAGCACAGTGCAGAATCAGCTTCGTATTCTGGCAGATCACCTTACCAGTAAGAATTATCTGGAAAATTATCAGCTCAACGATCAGCAGACTGCTGCTACCAAGGAAGTAATCAATGCCGAACTGGAGATGCTGTCTAATCTCTATGATGGTAGAGTGTTGATTATCAATGGTAATTTTAAAATTATAAAGGATACTTACGGAATCAGCGAGGGCAAGACGATTATTTCCGAGGAGGTCATTAAGTGCTTTAAAGGGGAAAGCAGTGCCAATTATGACCGGGAAAACGGTTATATTGAGATGACCACGCCGATTGTGATAAATAGTACTTCGACGCAGTCAGGACAGGGAGAAACTGCTGTACCGGGTACCCCTGTAGTAATAGGGGTCATGCTGACCAGTATATCCAGTGACAGTATCGTAGACACATTGGAAATCTTAAATAATAAAGCTTCAATTATGGAAGCTTTATTAATTGTGGTTATCCTGACAATGGCCATCCTGTTGTCAGTTGGTCTGACCGGGCCTTTCAGTCGTATCACGGATGCGATCAATGAAGTGAAGGAAGGCTATAGCGATGAGGCAATCTCAGTTCCGGATTACCAGGAAACAGTGCATATCATAGATGCATTTAATCAGATGATTCACAGAATGAAGGTGCTGGACGAGTCGAGGCAGGAGTTTGTAGCGAACGTGTCTCACGAACTGAAGACTCCGCTTACATCCATGAAGGTTCTGGCAGATTCCCTCTTGATGCAGGATAATGTGCCTGCCGAGCTGTACCGCGAATTTATGGAAGATATCGTATCAGAAATCGATCGTGAGAATCAGATTATCACAGATCTTCTGGCACTGGTAAAAATGGATAAAAAGGTTCAGGACATGAATATAGCAGCAATAAGCATCAATGATCTGACGGAACTTATCCTGAAGCGACTGCGTCCCATTGCCAGAAAGAAAGATGTGGAAGTTGTATTTGAAAGTAACAGAGCGGTAGTAGCGGAAGTAGATGAAGTGAAGATGACACTTATCATGTCCAATCTGGTAGAGAATGCTATTAAATATAATCGTGAACATGGCTGGGTGAAAGTCATATTGGATGCGGATCATCAGTATTTTACCTTTGAAGTATGTGACTCGGGAATCGGAATACCACAGGAGTCGTTGGCACACATCTATGAGCGTTTTTACCGTGTGGATAAATCGCATTCCAGAGAAATCGGGGGTACCGGCCTGGGACTGGCTATAACGAAAAATGCGGTTTTGATGCACAGAGGATCGATTACCGTAACCAGTACGGAAGGAGAAGGCACCAGTTTCCTGGTGAAGATTCCGCTTAGCTATATTCCCCAGCAAAACAGGGATTATGTATAAGTGCTGAAGGAGGAGAAGCCTGTGAAAAGATGGCTCAGTATATTGTTGGCTATATGCTGTGTGACCTGTTTGGCAGCTTGTGGGAAACAGGAAGAACCGACAGGCCGGACGATACAGATTTATTATATCAGTAACTCGGAGACAAAAGTGGAAGTGAGAGACTATACGCTTACATCTGAGACTTTCAATGAGCAGCTGGAAGAAGTATTGGCGGCGCTTGCAGATGTACCGGAGAAGCTGGAGTACAAGGCTCCGCTGGCAAGGGGATTTGAGGTTGAAAGTCATCATATTATAAACGGTGCTTTGACACTTAATATGGACTACAAATATCTGGAAATGATACCTACCACAGAGGTACTTGTCAGAGCTGCAATCGTGTGTACATTGATGCAGTTAGAGGAGGTAAGTTCCGTAAGCTTTGCCGTGGGGGGCAATCCGCTGTATGATAATCTGGGAAAGCTTGTAGGTGCAATGACGGCTGATCAGTTCATCAATAATATGGGAAGTGAGATCAGTGCCTATGATACGGTCAATCTGACCTTGTATTTTACCAATGAAACCGGAGACGGTCTGATTGCCGTCAATCGTGAAAAGGCTTATAATACCAACATTTCTCTGGACAGATTGGTAGTAGAAGAAGTGATAGCAGGTCCTTCTGCCACGGTGGAAGGTGTTTATCCTACCATTAACCCGGATACAAAGCCTATATCTGTGTTAACTAAGGATGGTATCTGTTATGTTAATCTGGATGAAACTTTTCTGATACAGGTTTACAATGTGACACCTGATGTGACGATCTTCTCTATCGTCAACTCGCTGGCAGAGCTTAGCAATGTCAACAAGGTCCAGATATCCATCAACGGTGATACTTCTAAAATGTATCGTGAGAAGTATAGTTTCAGTACCTTGTTCGAACGGAATCTGGATCTGGTTACTACATTGAACAAGTAAATTAGAAACAGGAAGGAAAAATGAAATTCTTATGAAAAGACCATTGGGGGCGATTGCCATGGGAGTGGTAATTGCCATGATGGGATGGCTGGCGCTCGTGGGTTCTCTTCCGGGGGCAGGATGGGAAGACAAGCCGCCTGAAGCAGCAGAAATGCTGCTGTCAGGCAGAGTCTGTGACGTACAGACGAAACAGATTTATGAATCAAGCCAGCTATGGATCTATATGGACTCTATTACAGTCCATTCAATGAATGCTTCTATCGTGGAAGCAGAGATTTCTTATCACATGATCTGTATCACTGATTCCGGTCAGCGCCCGCCGATTGGCAGCCGGATACAGGTAACAGGTCAATTCGAACCATTTTCCAACGCAACAAATCCGGGACAATTTGATTTAGCCCAATATTATGAGACTCTGGGTATCGGAGGCAGACTGAAAAAAGCTGAAGTTGTTGATATCAGCAAAGAATACTCCGTGATAAAGGAGAAACTTTTCAGACTCCGGGAGTATTGGAGAGAGAAGCTTTTTCAGGCTTTCCCGGAAAAGGAAGCATCTATCCTCTGTGCCATGTTATTGGGAGATAAGTCGGGGGTAGACAGTGAAATCAAAGAGTTGTATCAAAAGAATGGCATTGTTCACATCTTAAGTATTTCAGGATTACATATTACACTCATAGGAATGAGTCTTTACCGTCTGCTTCGAAGGACGGGCTGTCCTGTTATTATTGCAGCAATACTTGGTGGTGTAACCTTAGGTTTGTATGGTGCCATGACCGGTATGGGGGTCTCTTCCATAAGGGCAATCGGAATGTATCTGATTCGAATGATTGGAGAAATTCTGGGACGTACCTATGATATGTTGACATCTCTGGGAATTATGGCCCTGATCATGTTGGCAGTCAGACCTGAGTATTTGAATAACGGAGGGTTCTTGCTATCCTTTGGTTCTATCTGTGGAATCGGTCTGGTACTTCCGCGATTGGAAGGAGAGTCAGAAAGAAATCCTGTAAAGAAAGTCATACTTCCCGGTCTGTCCATAACACTCTTTACTTTACCCATACAATTGAATCTGTTCTATGAGATTCCGGTATATTCCATATTCCTGAATCTGCTGGTGCTACCCTTTATGGGAACGGTTATGGCAGTGGGAATGGCAGTTATGGTGATACCGGGAATACAGTGGGTGGGGTTACTGAATGTCCTGATCTTAAGAGGATATGAGTGGCTGTGTACATTCTTTGGCTCATTGCCCGGCCATACCTGGAATCCGGGAGCACCTGAAATTTGGCAGATAGTGCTTTACTATAGTTTACTTCTGTTAGCTTTGCAAGTGAAAAAAATATCAGAACAGGGAGAGAATTCCGGCCGGTTAAGCAGAATTGCAAAGCGGTGCCCCAAAGCTGTAAAATGGAGAGGTGAATGGCTATTTATTATCTCAGGGATCTTGGCATTAGCAATACAGTTTCCACAGGAACTGTCTGTTATTTTTCTGGATGTCGGACAGGGGGATTGTATTTGTGTTCACACAAAGGAAGAGACTTATCTGTTTGACTGTGGAAGCAGCAGTGAACGAAATGTAGCGGAGAATATATTGATTCCTTACTTGAAACAGGAAGGTATCAGCCGGTTGGACGGAGTGTTCGTTTCCCACCCTGACAATGACCATATCAGTGGTATTCTGGAACTCTTGGAAACAGGATATGAAGAAGGGATTACAATTGAGAGACTGATACTGCCTGACATTGAAGAGGACAGAAGGCAAGAGGAGCTGGAGGCGCTTCTGTCAGCTGCCGAATTGTCAACAGGAGGCTCTGTACCCATATCTTATATGGGAAAAGGCATAACCTGGCAGAGCGGTAAAGTAAGTTTTCTTTGCCTGCATCCCGGTGAAGAAAGTGGCAGCCTGGATTCCAATGCTTATTCGGAATGTTTTCTGATAGAGTATGGTGCATTTTCCATGTTGTTAACAGGCGATGTGGAGGGGGAAGGAGAAAAACAGCTGCAGGAGACACTTTTGGAAATGGGAGTACAAAATATTTCATTATTGAAAGTGGCTCATCACGGTTCCGGAAATTCTACACCGGATGAGTTATTGGAATTGCTTAGGCCGACGGCAGCTGTTATATCCTGTGGCAGGAATAATTCTTATGGACATCCTCATGAGGAGGTATTGGAACGGTTGGAAGAAAAGGGAACGATGATTTATGCTACTCCAAAAACAGGAGCAGTGGAAATGAATATTTCAGGAAGAAAATGGAGGGTGAAACCATATTTGGAGTAACAGCGGGGGGATTGTACTTGCACATCGCGCATCCGTACTGTATAATGATAATGCGATAACACAGACGCATCGTTGCGTTAGAAAAGAATGCGTTATAAGGAGCCGCCATGCAGCGAATTAATGATGATATCAAAAATAACAATTTCAAACAGATATACTTGTTATACGGTGAGGAACGATATCTGCGAAGGCAGTACAGGGAGAGGCTGAAGACTGCCCTGTGTCAGGATGGGGACACCATGAACACCCATTTCTACGAGGGAAAAGATATCAATGTAGGTGAGATCATCGACTTGGCGGAAACACTTCCTTTCTTTGCGGAGCGCAGAGTGATTTTCATCCAGAACAGTGGTCTGTTCAAATCCGGCGGGGAAAAGATGGCAGAATATCTTGCCCGGCCCAATGAGACCACATACTTCGTTTTTGCAGAAGGAGAGGTGGACAAGCGCAGCAAATTGTATAAGACGGTGCAGAGCAACGGTTGTGCGGTAGAATTTGCCGTGCAGGAGGAAAGCACCCTGAAGCGTTGGGTAGCCGGTATGCTGAAAAAGGAAGGAAAGCGTGTAACCGAGAATACAGTCAATCTGTTTCTCTTAAAAACCGGAACGGATATGGATAATATTTACATGGAGCTGGAAAAGCTGATTTGTTATTGCATGGATAAGGATGTGGTGGAAGAGGCGGATGTAGAAGCGGTCTGCACCAATCGTATCAGTAATCACATTTTTGATATGATCAATGCAATAGCGGATAAGCAGCTGAAGAAAGCATTGAAGCTGTATTATGACTTGCTGGCACTGAAAGAACCTCCTATGCGAATCCTGTTCCTGATTGCAAGACAGTGTAATATGCTTTGGCAGGTAAAAGAGATGAAAGCCAAGGGCTACGACAATAAAACCATGGGGAGCAAAATCGGCTTGCCGCCTTTCGTGGTGGGAAAATATGTGACGCAGGCTTCCAGATTCCGTACTGCGGACCTGAAAAATGCAGTGCACAAGTGCGTCGAGGCTGAGGAAGCAGTCAAAACAGGTAAGCTGAATGATGTGATGAGTGTGGAAATATTGATTCTGTCAGTTTTTCCGTCATAGTGCGGCTAAAGCAGTCTGCAGTTGAAAGCTTCTCATCAGAAGAGGCGGTTAAGAACAGTGGTGCTTGCGGTATTGTTTGGCAGGCATCCCTACTTCTTTTTTAAAAGTTCTGCAAAAATAATTGTAATCGCTGAATCCGACTCTGTAGGCGATTTCCTGAACTGCCAGATCAGTCCCTCTCAAGAGGCGTCTGGCTTCTTTCATTCTTAAGGCTTTGATATGTTCTGCAATGCCCATTCCAAGATATTCATTGGCAGAATCATATAATTTGTTTCTGCTTACATGAAATTCATGCATCAAACGTTCAATAGATAAGTCTTCAGACAAATGCTCCAGTAAGAATGCGTTTAAATTGGTTATAAAATTTCTTCGCTGCAGCGATATCATATCCTTCAAAAGGACATAGGAAGTACAGGCTTCCAGAATTTTGCCGGCAGCTCTGATCTGCTGGGGAGTTTTGTGGGTAATCCTGAATATAGCATCAGCGCACCCGGTTATATCAAAGCAGGAGTCATCCAACTGATAACAGGCAAGAACTTCCTTAAGCATCTCAATGGTTTCCTGCTCGCAAGAAAGGTCAGAAATCTGACCGAACATAATGTATCCGATGATCATATCATTGTCGATCAGTGGCGCAGTGGCTTCTACCAGCCCGGCGTGACAATGATAAATTTCCAGCTTGGACTTTTGCTTACATCTTTGAAAGGATTTTGCATCGCTTTCTTCACATTTTGCTTTGGTGATTTCGTGATCATGCATCAATTGACAGAAACGGCAGTGTGATGAAGGCCATGCCAGAATCTCGTGATATGTGCTGTCAAAGATTACAATCCGGATTCCGGTCAATATATAAAAATCCTGCATTAATTCCAACAATAAGGTTTGATTTAAGTTTATAGTAATATTTTGCATGGCGGATTCCTTTCTGACTTCTTTGGAAACGGAACTGTTACAAAAATATAATACCACAAAATTGGATTTTGCAAAACGATTTTACAGTTTTTGAAACAGATGACTCTATATTTTTACCGGAAATCAGTATATAATAATCAAAACTATAGCGTGGAGGCATTGTATATGAGACTTGAAATCCAGGAAAATGGTTTATTTTTAGTATTTGAGCTGCAGGAGGATAAGCCTGCCTATTTATTACATATGGGTGTGGATCCTATGACAGAGGAACCTGAGGAAAATGTAAAACCCGTATACAATATGCAGGAAGTGCAGGTGACAGGAGAGAGCCGAGTGGAGCACATGGGAGTGAGCCCTGTCGGTACACTTCCGGGGCACAGAATGTATTATATCAGTCACACTGACGAGCGCAGTGAAGTGGGAAGAGTCCTTCGGATTCATACAAAAGATCAGAAGACCGGTTTGGCAGGGATCATGGTATATCAGTTCTATGACGGGATTCCGGTGGTGCGTTGCCGTAACATCCTGAAAAATGAAGGCTGTGAGGAGCTGGGATTGGAATCGGTTACCACCTTTGTGCACCCCATGATCGCAGATGATAAGAAGGAAGAGATCACTCTGCTGATTCCCCATAATTCCTGGCAGCAGGAGCTGCAGTGGAAAGAGAATCCCATAGGTCAGCTGGGGAGTCATATTTTTAGGGGCACAGGATCTTCGCACAAACGCATTCAGATCCGCAGCGTTGGTTCCTGGTCTTCAGGAGAATACCTGCCACTGGCATGTATGAGAAACTTGACAAAAGGCACCATGGAATTCTGGCAGATTGAACATAACGGCGGCTGGAACTGGGAACTCTTGGAAAATCGCGGCAAACTGAACCTGGTAATCACCGGTCCCAATGAAGTAGATCACCACTGGTGGAAAGTGCTGAAACCGGGCGAAACATTTGAATCAGTACCTGCAGCTGTCGGTATGGTAAAGGGTGGAGAAAATGAAGCATTTGGAGTCCTGACAAAATATCGCCGCCTAATCCGCAGGAAAAATAAGGATAATGAAAAGTTGCCCATTATTTTCAATGACTATATGAACTGCCTCTGGGCTGATCCTACTACCGAGAAGGAACTGCCTGTTATTGATGCAGCAGCGGCTATTGGCTGTGAGTATTACTGTATTGATGCCGGATGGTACACAGATGAATCGTGGTGGCCGAGGGTTGGAGAGTGGAATCCATCTAAAGTGAGATTTCCCAATGGATTGAAAGAGGTTACAGATTATATCCACAGTAAAGGAATGATTCCCGGCATCTGGCTGGAAATCGAGTTCATGGGAACACAGTGTGAAATGGCTTCTAAGGTGGAGCGTGGCTGGTTCTTTGAGCGCCACGGTAAGGTGGCAGTGGACAGAGATCGGTATCAGCTGGATTTTCGCAATCCTGAGGTTAGGGCATATACTCGGGGCGTAGTGGACCGTCTGATCAAAGAGTACGGAATCGGCTACTTTAAGATTGACTATAACTGCAATGCCTTTATCGGAACGGATTATCAGGCTGACAGCTGCGGAGACGGTCTTTTGGAACATAACAGAGCGTATCTGGAATGGCTTGATGAGATTTTTGAGACTTATCCGGATCTGGTGATTGAAAACTGCAGCAGCGGCGGCATGCGTATGGACTATGCCATGTTGTCCCGCCACAGTATCCAGTCCACCAGTGACCAGACCAGTTACCTGAATTATGCATCCATTGCAGCCAATGCCCCTACCGGGGTGACGCCGGAGCAGGCGGCAATCTGGTCCTATCCCTTATCTGACTCTACCAGAGAGCAGACGATATTCAACTGTGTTAACTCCTGCCTGATGCGTATCCATCAGAGTGGAAATATGGAGGTTCTGACAGAGGATAAAAAGGATATTGTCAGAGAAGAATTTGCTTACTACAGAAAAATCCGTTCAGAGATTTCGAAAGCGCTGCCTTTCTGGCCGTTGGGACTGGCTAATGACGGCAATGACTGGGTGAGCCTTGGCCTTGACTTTAAGGACAAGCAGGTTCTGGCCGTGTGGAGGCTAAAAGGCGAAGATACTTGTGAACTGCCTTTGCCTGAGTATCAGGGAAAAAATCTTCAGGTAAAGGTTGCATTCCCGGCACAGGATCAGGCATGTAAAGCAGAGTGGGATGGGCAAAAAGGCGTCGTCCGAGTGACACTTCCGGATGAAAAAATGGCACGAATTTTAGAAATCTGTCAGGAAGAGAAATAATTTTTTATAATCAGAAATATACAAAGCATAAATTTCCTTGGTTTTATGTTGCGGTTCACACGCCAGCCACTGGCATGAAAAGTGCATGCTCGCATGCGACTTTTCATGATCGTGCGCCCGGCGGGAGCGCCATTATATGAGCAAAGATAGCTGCGAAGCAGCGGTAAGCGCCGCAGGCGCGGCTTTGCGAATGGCGGGGGTGTTGAGCAGTAACGGCTTTCAGGCGAAATGGACGCAAACTATATTTTTATTCCAGGAATGATGCGGTAGAGAGAAAGAACCATATGGAGATTGACTTTTTGATTTTGCAGCATAAAAGGATATGTCCGGTGGAGGTGAAATCATCGCGTTATAAAACCCATTCATCCTTAGATAAATTCCGGGAGAAATTTAAAGGGAAAATCGGTCAGGCTTATGTTTTGTATACAAAAGATTTGAAACTGGAAGGTGATATTCTGTATTTGCCGATTTATATGGCAATGTTTTTGTGAAAATCTTTTTATGAGAGTTGAAAATCCGGGCGATGTACTGGAAACAACCCCTATCCGATGCTGTTTTTTTACAGCCTCTATTATTTTAAGAATTCGTTTTTGGTTGACGTAAAATTTACATTTTGTTATACTTAAAAAGCAGGGTGCATTTCATATGAGCGTGTAGAAAGCGCATGAAAGTATAACGGGGGGTGTGCATTGTGGGACGGCAGGTAGCGATTGGAATTCAGCAATTTAATAGTATCATAGAAAATAATTGTTTTTATGTAGATAAAACATGTTTTATTAAAGAATGGTGGGATAGTAGGGATGCAGTTACTCTGATTACACGTCCCCGCCGTTTTGGAAAAACACTGACCATAAGCATGGTGGAGCAGTTCTTTTCCGTAGAGTATGCCGGACGCAGTGATTTGTTTGAGGGGCTGTCTATCTGGCAGGACAATAGGTTTCGAGATCTACAGGGAAGCTATCCGGTATTGAGCCTTTCCTTTGCAAATGTGAAAGAAACCACATATGCGAAGACGAAACAACGGATCTGTCGGTTGATAACAGAACTATATGAAAAAAACAGATTTTTGTTAGAGAGTGACTTGTTGACAGAGAGAGACAAAGCGTTTTATCTTGAAATGGATAAGGATATGCCGGAAGAAACGGCAAGCTATGCATTGCATAAGCTCTCCGATTTATTGTATCGCTATTATGGGAAAAAGGTTATCATTTTGTTGGATGAATATGATACTCCCATGCAGGAAGCATATGTGGCCGGATTTTGGGATGAGTTGGTAGAATTTACCAGAAGTTTGTTTAACTCTACATTTAAAACCAATCCCTATTTGGAGTGCGCCATCATGACAGGGATTACCAGAGTAAGTAAGGAATCCATTTTTTCAGATCTGAACAACTTGAAAGTAGTGACTACTACATCCAATGAATATGCAGATTGTTTTGGGTTCACAGAAGAAGAAGTATTTGCAGCAATGGATGAATATGGATATACCGAGAAGGCTGAGGTCAAGAAATGGTATAATGGTTTTACATTCGGAGAAAAAAAAGATATCTACAATCCCTGGTCGATTTTGAATTATCTGGATACAGGGGATTTAAGGACTTATTGGGCGAATACAAGCTCCAACAGTTTGGTGGGAAAGCTGATTCGTGAAGCAAGTCCGGAGATAAAGATAATTATGGAAGATTTGCTAGGTGGAAAGAATCTTCAGACACAGATTGACGAACAGATTGTATACAATCAGTTAGACGACAACGAGAATGCCATTTGGAGTCTGCTTTTGGCAAGTGGTTATTTAAAAGTGGACAGCTTTCGGATAGACTCTAGAAAAGGCAATCCGGATTATGAATTATCCATAACCAATCTCGAAGTGCGTTTCATGTTTGAGAATATGATCCGGCAATGGTTTAAGAATTTTACCCCCGCCTATAACAATTTTATTAAAGCATTGTTGTCGGGGGATACAAAAGCAATGAACAATTATATGAACCGTGTAGCCTTGCAGACGTTTAGTTATTTTGATGTGGGAAAAGAACCTTCGCTCAGCGAACCGGAACGGTTCTATCACGGTTTTGTACTTGGATTAATTGTGGAGCTGGAAGACAGGTATGCAATTATCTCTAACAGGGAGAGTAGTTTTGGCAGGTATGATGTAATATTAGAACCATATCAAAAAAATGATTATGCCTATATCCTGGAATTTAAGATTCATGATCCGGAAGATGAGAAGACGCTTCAGGATACTGTGTCGGCGGCACTTGCTCAAATTGAGGAGAAACAGTATGAAGCAGCGCTTTTGGCAAAAGGGATCCTGGTGGAACGAATTCGGAAGTATGGATTTGCATTTGAAGGGAAAAAGGTATTGATAGGGGAGTGAGTTGCTTTGTTTATCTGCCGGGGCCTTCTGGTATTGCATAGGTAAATGTGAAAAAGGAGCTGGTGTCAGCTCCTTTTTATGGTGGTGCGCCCGGCGGGCGCACGTTCTAACGGATGAAAGTTCCGAATCCGCCCGGCAGTGGGAAGGATATAGCTGAACATCAAGGGCGTTGCCGTGAGGTAGGGTCTGAAGGAAGATGCAAAAGATATGGGATAAGTGGTGTGGAAGGGGGACTAATCATCCCCCTATCCGATCACTGACTACCATCAATCGCGGAAGGTAATCAACTTTGAAGGTTCCACTTCCAAAACTGTGGAGATATTGAACAGGAGCTCCAGTGAAATGGGGCGCAGAATATTTGGAGCCTCGATAGCGCCAATATGTTGACGACTGACACCCACTTTTTCAGCAAGCTGTTCCTGAGTAAGTCCAAGATGTTTGCGATAATATGCAACGTTATATCCAAGCTCGATATATTTGCGACGATTATCAAAAGAAAGGGTCCTCTTGTCAGATTTGTTTAACTCAATTTCCATTATTTTCCACCTCCGCATTAATATTGTATGAAATTTTATGTTGGTATTAAACTATGCATAAAATAACAATTGATAGATAAAAAGCGACAAACATTAATTGGCCGGAAAATAGATCAATATAGTGGGGATATCAATTTTTTACTGTGAAAAGAAACTTGAAGAAAAATTGAATTATAAGTCCGTTTTATTGTACATTATTTCCATATAATAGAAAATGTAACAGTACTTTAGTTTTCATGAAATAGTAACAGTTCAGACACGCTATTAGCAAAGACACATCTAAACTGTTACAGAAAACCAGGAAAGAGGTAAACCGGAATATACCGGAAAGGAGACATTATGAGATTATATTTAAAAAAGACAGGATTCGTTGTAGTGATGACAGTGATTATAGTTATAATATCCGTGCTTTGCATAGGCATAACCGCTATCAGTAAAAGCGAGATCACAAAGCAGGAGCAGGAAAATTACTATAGAGAACAGGAAAAAGAATACGTGAAAGAACTGCGTGTATATCTGGAAAATATAGGCTACCCCAACAGCGGAGTAACTATGACCAGAACAACAGAAAGCGACGGAACAGTAATTTATTCAGTTACTATCCACCACAGCCGAATCGGCCGCCTGGCATTGAATGAGCGCGAGGAATTGCTAGCCCAACTGGCGTCAATACCATCCCCAAGAGACAATGCAGGTATTTGCCATAAATTTCTTAAAACGAATTATTAAGAAACACATGACATTTCATCCAAATGTGGTTATAATGTAGCTTGTCGGAAGGAAATCAAGCGCGCTGCAGGCGCATTTGATTTCACCCGACAAGCTAACGACAGACCGAAGGTCTGGAGTATGCGGCCGAGAGGCCGCCTTGTCGGAAGGAAATCAAGCGCGCCGCAGGCGCATTTGATTTCACCCGACAAGCTAACGAGAAAATCCGGTTGCGAAGCAACCAAGGCCGTGCCCAGCACGGCCGACAGAGCGCGTAGCGCGTGATTTTCGAGTTTTCGCGACTCCCCAGCCGCACCCCATTTGCGCAGCAAATGAGCTGACGATAGTCAGCTGGTCGAAACATTAGTTTCGACCGGTGCGGCGTCCCCTTGGCGAATGTGACACTTGCTGTTTACTTGACTTATGTCCTAAGCCCTAACAGCTCCTCGTCACATCAGCCCTTGCCGCAAATTAGAAGGAGACCCAATAAATGGCACTAATACCCAAACCCCAGGAAATCTACAGACACTTTAAAGGAAACCTATACCAAATAGTAACAATAGCTGAGCACTCTGAAACCGGAGAACCCCTGGTAATTTACCAGGCACTCTATGGTGACTACCGTATCTATGCCCGTCCGCTCGCCATGTTCCTTTCCAAAGTGGATCGCACAAAATACCCTGACAGCAATCAGGAATACCGTTTCGAGCGCCAAGATACTGACCAGTTGACACGCAGCGCCAATCATTCGGTCCGGGAATACACACCAATTCAAGAGCGCACACCACTCCGGCAAGGCACCGCAGAGCAGAAACATATCGTGCCGCAGCAGAGCATATGCGGGCAGCAGAGTACGATTGATACTCAAGTTTTGACTATGCCCGTGCAGCCGACCACCTCCGAAATAGAAGCCAGCGAGGAACTCACCCTGGATCCCATGGTACTGGAATTCCTTGACGCCGATTCCTATGAGCAGCGTCTGAACATTCTGGCAGGTCTCCACCACCGCATAACCAATGAAATGATTACCACAATGGCCATCGCCTGTGATATTGAGGTGGAGGACGGTGACGTGGAGCAGCGTTACGATGCACTCAGAACCTGTCTGCTGACATTGGAAAAGTATGAATGCAATCGCCTGAGATGACAGATAATCTCCGGCATTTTAAGAGAGCAGAATAGAAAGAGAGATCAAAAAGTAGATGAAATATAACCATATCGTGCCGGGAATATTTCTGGAGCGGCCTAACCGTTTCATAGCCTACGTGGAGATTGCGGGCAGGAAAGAGACGGTACATGTGAAAAATACGGGCAGATGCCGGGAATTATTACAGCCTGGGGCTTTGGTATACCTGGAAAAGAGTGATAATCCTGCCCGTAAGACACAATATGACCTTGTGGCAGTGCAGAAAGGTAATTTACTTATCAATATGGATTCTCAGGCACCGAACAAAGTGGTTGAGGAATGGCTGCGTGCAGGGGAACTGTTTTCTGATGTAGTTACTGTTCGGCCAGAGACTACATATGGTAATTCCAGATTTGACTTTTATGTGGAGACATCTACAGAGCGCATTTTTATAGAAGTAAAAGGTGTCACGCTGGAAGAAAATGGTGTGGTCAGGTTCCCGGATGCGCCCTCCGAGCGGGCGGTAAAGCATGTTGAGGAACTGGTACAGGCCTACAGAGACGGTTATCAGGTGTACGTATTGTTCGTGATACAGATGGAGGAGGCAAAATTTTTCACACCCAATAAAGACACCCATCCGGCTTTTGCCCAGGCATTGGAAGAGGCGGCCAAGCAAGGGGTTAGAGTATTGGCATACAGCTGCAGCGTGACACCTGACAGCCTGCAAATAAAGAGTCCGGTACTTGTAAAGCTTGGAGAAAAGAAAAGCTTTGGAATTAATTTGCCTCCTCTTAAGAGAAATTTAAGGATTGGTGAACTAAAGGAGGTTCCCAATCCCCTTTTGGCGTGGTATGATAATAACAGGCGTATCCTTCCCTGGAGGGAAGACCCCAAACCCTATCGCGTGTGGGTGTCAGAAATCATGTTACAACAGACCAGAGTGGAAGCTGTAAAACCTTATTTTGAACGCTTTATGAAGAGTCTGCCTGACATTGAAGCTTTGGCAGCTGCTGAAGAAGAAGTTCTTTTAAAGCTTTGGGAGGGACTGGGATACTACAATCGTGTACGTAATCTTCAGAAAGCCGCCATTCATATTATGGAAGACTACGATGGCCATATGCCGGATACTTATGAGGAACTCCTAAAGCTGAAAGGAATCGGCAGTTACACTGCAGGAGCCGTTGCCTCCATTGCTTTTAAACGTCCGGTACCGGCAGTGGACGGTAATGTACTGCGGGTGATCTCCAGAATCAGAGCAGATGAGCGGCTGATCACTGACGCTAAGGTTAAATCTGCAGTAGAAGAAGATTTAAAACTGGTAATGCCCATAGACAGACCGGGAGATTTTAATCAGGCCATGATGGAAATCGGCGCCTGCGTGTGCATTCCAAATGGAGAACCACATTGCAGAGAATGTCCGCTGCAGGAAATCTGTAAAGCTCATGCAGAAGGCTGTGAGCTGCAATATCCTAAGAAGGCTGCCAAGAAGCAGCGCCGGATAGAGGAAAAGACGATTCTGGTCATTCGTGATGAGAATAAGGCCGCTTTGAAAAAGCGGGGAGATAAGGGGCTTCTGGCAGGAATGTATGAGTTCCCGTCTATGGAGGGATATAAGACAGCGGAAGAAGTGACGGCTTATCTGTCTGCCAACGGCATACGCACGCTGCGTATTCAGCCGTTAGAGGAAGCAAAGCATATTTTTACGCACAAAGAATGGCGTATGAAAGGATATATGGTCAGAGTAGATGAACTGGCACCTAAGGAACTTACAGAGATAACGAAAGACTGGCTGTTTATAGAGCCCAGGCAGACTGAGGAAAAATATCCGATACCGGCAGCCTTTGCAGCCTATACAAGATATCTCAACATCAAGCTGGGAAATGAAAAGTATGAAAATCCGGAAAGGGGTTAGAAGACAAATGAAACTTTTATCAATTGCAGTACCATGTTATAATTCAGAGGCATATATGAGGAAATGCATTGACTCTCTGCTGGCGGGCGGAGAGGATGTGGAAATCTTAATTGTAGACGACGGTTCCACGAAAGACAAGACAGCTGAAATAGCTGATGAATACGAGGCACAGTATCCCACTATTATCAAAGCTATCCACAAAGAAAATGGCGGACATGGTTCTGCAGTGAATACCGGTATTGCTAATGCCAGCGGATTGTATTTCAAAGTGGTGGACAGTGATGACTGGGTAAAAGAAGAGGCATATATGCAGATCCTGGATACTTTAAGAGAGCTTGCCGGTGGTGACAAGGTATTGGACATGCTGATCAGCAATTATGTCTATGAAAAGGAAGGCGAGAAGCGCAAGAAAGTGATTCAGTATCATCATACATTGCCCATAGGAGAGATGTTTACCTGGGACGACTGCCGTCACTTCATGAAAGGTCATTACATCCTTATGCATTCCGTAATTTTCCGCACCAAACTGTTAAAAGATTGTGGAATCAAGCTGCCGGAGCGCACTTTCTATGTGGATAACATTTATGTATTTGAGCCGTTGCTCCATGTTAAGAATATGTATTACCTGGATGTCAATTTCTACCGTTACTACATAGGCAGACAGGATCAGTCCGTAAATGAAACTATCATGATATCGAGAATCGACCAGCAGATCAAAGTCAATAAACTCATGATTGATTATTTCGTGGAGCATAAGTTCGAAATAATGAAGAACAAGAGGCTGTACCAGTACATGCGCAGCTATCTGGAAATCATTACAACGGTATCCTCGGTACTCCTGATTCGTTCCGGCTCAGAGGAGCATCTGGAGAAGAAGAAGGAACTGTGGCAATATCTGAAAGATAAAGATTATGGTATTTACCGCTGGATGAGAAAAGGGCTTTTAGGAAGCGTCATGAATCTGCCGGGAAAGGGCGGCCGAAAGATTTCTGTGGTAGGCTATCATCTGGCACAGCGGATATTTAAATTTAATTAATGGGTGAAAATCCATAACCGGGGAGCCAATGAGACGAAGTGGAGCCCTTTCTAATCGTAAATCAAAAGGGGAACACCCCGGAATTCTCCGGTGTGTTCCCCTGAATATTATTTGCACTTGAATTAATGAAAAAGGAAGAGATGTTACCCAAGCTGGGGCGTTGATTTCTTCTTTTCTTTTAATGCCTGCTTGAAAGTAAAAACCACATCATAGCGATATACCAGACCATACATTACAAATCCCATAATAAAAGCTGTTAATACATCGAACACCGAATGCTGCTTTAAGAACATGGTGGATAGAATAATGGAGACAGCCAGTACAAAAGAACCTCTTTGAATCCATTTCCTGTCTGCCAGTTTCCGGCACTTCATAATAGCAATATGGACTCCAAGAGAATTATATACATGGATACTGGGCCAAAGGTTAGTCGGTGTGTCGGTACGGTAAAGGCCCGCCACCATCCTGGTGAAAATATTATCTCTTGGCATAGTGAACGGTCTTAAATGTTGACCGTTTGGCCACAGTGTGGATACTGCCAGAAAGACTGTCATGCCGGTAAACAGAAACACACATGCTTTGCAATATTCTTTCCTATCAGTAAACATCAGATATATCACAGTACCGGCAACATATACGAACCACAGGTAGTAAGGAATGATGAATACCTCGCAGAAAGGAATGCAATCATCAATCGCCATGTGAATCACATCATAGTGCCTGGTCACTGTTTTCTCCAGATAAAAAAACCATAGCAGATATACAAGCAGATAACCCACAGCAAGGAAACCGTGCTTATATTCCGCAGCGCAAGCTTTCAACTTTTTCATAATCATTCTCCCATTTGAACGATACACTTTATTTTTCTACTCTTTTGTATAAATTATAGTATAATCCAAAATGAAGAATTTGCAAGAGGCTTTTTGAAAGCTTAAGCTTTCTTAAGAAAATCTTTAGTAAATAATATGCAGCGCATCTTTGGAGCACTCCACTGTAAAGCCGTCTGCTTTCCTTGTCACTTCCCCATCAGTATGTACCCAGAGAGGCTGCGAGACTGAGACATGTATCCTGGCTGCACGGTAAGGATTAACTCCTTTGAACATGTAATGCTTTCCTTTAAAAGCAGTAGGCAGTGCAAGCAAGACCACAGGCTTGGACACATCTCCTACAACGCAGAGATTCATGATACCGTCATTGTCGTCTGCATCCGGGCAGAACATGAAGCCGCCGCCCTGGAAACGGTGGTTCATACAAGCGACCAAAAGCAGCTGATGTATGTGAATAGGAGCTTCATCGTCCAACTTGATATCACAAGACACCTTACGGGCGGTAACAAGCTGCTTTAAGGCAATACCCAGATACGTCAGCTTACCGAGACCGATTTTATTGCAGAAAGCTTTTATTTTAGAATGCATGGATTCCTCGCAGACTGCCGCATCAAAGCCGATGCCGCAACTTACTGCAAAACGTCTTGTTTCGCCGTCAGAATAAGTGATGGTGCTCATATCCATCGTGTGAACAGAACCGGAATGAAGGATGCGGTCCAGAGCTTCTACAGGATCTTTCGGTATCTTTAAATCTCTTGCCAGATCATTGCTGGAACCGGTAGGGATGTACCCCAGAACGATTTTAGATGGGTCAGTGAGTCCCTGCAAAGCTTCGTTGACGGTTCCATCTCCGCCCAGGATGATCAGCATCTGCTGCTCATGGCTGAGTTCTTTCTCCAGTTCAGTACTGATCTCCTTTGCCAGTCTGGCCACATCTCCTGATTTTTCAGAAAAATAGGACCGATATGCGATTTCTTCCTTATGCAAAGCCGGTTCAACAATATCTTTCCACAGCTTCAGTCCTTTGCCGGAACGGGAAGCGGGGTTGATTATAATATGGTACATAATGACACCTCGTTCTTTTCTGGTAGAGCCGCAAATTCGACAAGATACGACTCTTTTGTATTGTACCACATTTTTGAGCTGCCGCATATCCCGTTCTTATAGGAAATTTGTAACAGTTTAGGTCGTTTGCGGAATAAAAAATATTGTTTGCATTCCTGGAATTCTATGATATAATCAATTTCAAAGTTTACCACGCTAAAGCGTGTAGGCTTCATGTAATGGTAAATCAAGTCAATAAGGAGGAGAATATGTATTCTTTGGATGAAGTAAGAAATGTAGATCCGGAAATCGCCCAGGCCATCGTGGATGAGCAGGAGAGACAGAACAGTCATATCGAGCTGATCGCGTCTGAAAACTGGGTGAGCAAGGCAGTCATGGCTGCCATGGGAAGCCCCCTGACCAATAAATATGCAGAAGGATATCCCGGAAAGAGATATTATGGCGGATGCCAATGTGTAGATGTAGTGGAGAATCTTGCCATTGAAAGAGCAAAAGAGTTGTTTGGCTGTGATTATGCTAACGTACAGCCTCATTCAGGAGCCCAGGCCAATATGGCAGTACAGTTTGCCGTGTGTAAGCCCGGTGACACCATCATGGGTATGAACCTGGACCATGGCGGACATCTGACACACGGAAGCCCGGTTAATATGTCCGGTAAATATTTCAACATTGTGCCTTATGGTGTGAATGATGAAGGCTTTATTGATTATGACAAATTGCGGGAAATCGCGTTGGAAGCCAAGCCCAAGATGATCATTGCAGGTGCTTCGGCATATGCCCGCACCATCGACTTCAAGAAATTCCGTGAAGTAGCAGATGAAGTGGGTGCAGTACTTATGGTAGATATGGCTCACATTGCCGGGCTGGTAGCAGCAGGTCTTCATCCAAGCCCCATTCCTTATGCTGATGTAGTGACCACCACCACCCACAAGACCCTTCGCGGTCCCAGAGGCGGTCTGATCCTTTGCAACAAAGAAGCAGCAGAGAAGTACAACTTCAACAAGGCCATCTTCCCCGGCATCCAGGGCGGCCCTCTGATGCACGTGATTGCAGCCAAAGCAGTCTGCTTCAAGGAGGCATTAAGTGATGACTTCAAGACCTACCAGCAGGGCATCGTGGACAACGCACAGGCTCTGTGCAAAGGCCTGATTTCCAGAGGCATCAAGATCGTATCCGGAGGTACAGATAACCACCTGATGCTGGTAGATTTGACCAACTTCGGCCTTACCGGTAAAAATGTGGAGAAGCTTTTGGATGCGGCGCACATTACCTGTAACAAGAACACCATCCCTAACGATCCCCAGTCTCCTTTCGTGACAAGCGGTATCCGTCTCGGAACACCTGCTGTTACCTCCAGAGGGATGAATACTGAAGATATGGACCAGATTGCAGAAGCCATCGCCCTTGTCATCAAAGGCGGCGAAGAGGCAATTCCTCAGGCAAGAGCAATCGTCCAGAAGCTTACGGATAAGTATCCGCTGATCTAGGTGATTTATCATAAAAGCCTATAAATTCTGCTTCTGCCCTACAATGCCCGAATGTGGACCGGAAAAGGGCGGTGACGGCTAAATCCCGTCATCGCCCTTTCCAGTATTAATAGCGATGTTGTTATAGTTCCTGAATAAAAGCAAGCAGGTCATCAAAATTCCCATGTGGATACACAGAAATATCATTGCTTTTCCTATTAATCAGACAATCGGTAAGCAGAAACACACTCATCCCCAGTTCCCGTGTAATCATATCCTCCGCTACATCGTTCCCCACCATCAGACACTCATTCGGTTCCAGACTCAGCAGCTTCAAAATATCCCTATAATAATCAAGATTCGGCTTACAATGACAGGAATTATCATAAGTAGTATAAAACTCAAAGTCCTCCGGAGCCAGTCCCGCCCATTCAATCCTCTGTGCAGTAGCTTCCTTCGGAAACAGAGGATTCGTAGCAAGCCCCACACGAAGCCCCTTATCCTTCACAGCCTGCACCACTTCGGCAGCCTTAGCCGTATACCCGCAGACCTCCTTTACCCCTTTGAATTCATTCCTGTAAAATGCATCAAATAAAGGCATATCCTCATACACCTTCTCCCCCAGAATCCCTGCAAATATCTTCCAGAATACTTCTTTATTCGTGAAAGTACCATCATTCTTTACCATAGACTTGATCCCCATTCCAATGGCACTAACCAACTTCTCCCCATCATACCCAAATGGTATCAGCTTCTTCGCCAACAACCCAAAATAACTCTTCGTAAACACATCCTGATCCATCGGAAGCAATGTCCCATCCAAATCAAACAACACACACTTTATACTCACAATTCTTTCGTCCTTTCCAACCAACTATTACCATTCTATCATAACTCTTACATAATAACATACTTCATCACATAATACAATCTTTCTGCATCCCACGCCTCCCGGATAATGCGTGCAGCGTCCCCTTTCACCTATCCCCCAACCATTCTCTGGCTGAATTGTTACCCGCAAAAATAAATTTCATTTTCCCCTTGCAATCCCCCAGCGAGTGTGCTAAAATATCCCTCATCGGCAAACAAGTGTCCGCGACACAAGAACATTGTATAAAATACACAAACAAATCGGACAATATTTCAAAAAAGGAAGCAGGATATACTATATGGGAGAATCAGCCAAGTATTATGTGGTCCGGCGCAAGGCTGTGCCGGAGGTTCTTTTGAAGGTGGTAGAGGTGAAAAGGCTTCTGGAATCGGAGAAGGTATCAACGGTTCAGGAAGCTGTGGATATTGTAGGTATCAGCCGCAGTTCCTTCTATAAATATAAAGATGATATTTTTCAGTTCCATGATAATGCACCGGGTACGACCATAACCCTGACATTCGATATGGATGACGAGCCGGGGCTTTTATCGGACGTACTGAAAACAATTGCGGAATATCAAGCAAATATCCTGACGATTCACCAGAGTATTCCGATTAATGGAATTGCATCTTTAAGCCTGAGTGTACAGATCCTGCAGACCACCGGAGACATTTCCAAGATGATCGAGCAGATGGAAGGACAGAAAGGTGTGCGTCACGTAAAGATACTGGCAAAGGAATAATATCACATAATCATACCGGGTGAAAAGCCCGAAAATCAGCGAAAGAACAAGGAGAGACATTATGATCAAAGTAGCAGTTTTAGGATACGGCACCGTTGGAAGCGGAGTAGTAGAAGTCATCGAGAAGAATAAGGAACTGATCAATAAGAGATCCGCAGCAGAATTGGAAGTAAAGTACATATTGGATCTGCGTGATTTTCCCGGAGACCCTTACGAAAGCAAGTTAGTTCATGATGTAAATATCATTATGGAAGATAACGAAGTATCTATTGTCTGCGAGACTATGGGAGGTGTTGGCGCAGCTTATAAGTTTACCAAAATGGCACTGGAGAGCGGCAAGAGCGTATGTACCTCTAATAAAGAGCTGGTTGCAAAGTACGGTCCCGAACTGCTTCAGATTGCAAAGGCACACAGCTGTAATTACCTGTTCGAAGCCAGCGTAGGCGGTGGTATTCCCATCATCCGCCCACTGAACACCGCATTAACAGCTGAAAAGGTAGAAGCCATTACCGGTATCTTAAACGGTACCACCAACTATATCTTAAGTAAGATGGAAAAAGAAGGTGCTGATTTCGAGGACGTGCTGAAGGAAGCTCAGGAAAAAGGATATGCAGAGCGCAATCCTGAGGCTGATGTGGAAGGCCACGATGCCTGCCGTAAGATTGCAATCCTTTCCTCTTTGATGCTGGGCAAGACCGTAGATTCTGAGAAGATTTATACAGAAGGAATTACCAAAATCACAGCAGCTGACTTTGTATATGCCAAAGCTATGGGACGTTCCATCAAGCTGTTTGGTATGAGCCGCAATACAGAGAATGAGACTTGGGCAATGGTATCACCCTTTATGATCAGTGATGAAAATCCTCTTTATATGGTAAGCGGCGTATTTAATGCAATCTGCGTAAGAGGCAACATGCTGGGCGATTCCATGTATTATGGAAGAGGTGCCGGAAAGCTTCCCACAGCCAGCGCGGTAGTTGCTGATGTAGTGGACTGTGCAAGAAATCAGGGTAAGACGCTTCCCTGCCTGTGGGATGCAGAAGAAGCAGTACTTTCCGATATCGGTGAAGTAGAGAGAAGCTTCTTTATGAGAGTAAAAGCTGACGATCTGGATGCTGTGCAGGCTGCTTTTCCCGGTGGAGAGGTGATCATGGTAGATGGCAGAACCGAGGATAAGGGATATGTCACTGCAGCACTGAAGGAGAAAGAATTTGCTGCAAAATGCGAAGCACTGGGCGACGTTGTTCTGAACAGAATCCGCATGGGCCAGTGATCAGATGATAATCATCAATTAAATATAAAGGTAGGATAAGAAAATGAAATATATCGTAGTGCTGGGAGACGGCATGGCTGATGAGCCAATTGAAGCGCTGGGAGGAAAGACACCTCTTGCATATGCCAAGACTCCTAATATGGACCGCCTGAGTAAGCTTTCCGAAATCGGTATGGTGCACACTATTCCGGATGGCATGAAGCCCGGTTCCGATACCGCGAATCTCTCCGTTATGGGATATGATCCGGTGAAATACTATTCCGGACGTTCTCCGTTAGAGGCACTGAGCATCGGCGTTCCTATGAAAGATACGGATATTGCTCTGCGTTGTAATATTGTAACGATTTCCGAAGAGGATGTACCTTTTGAAGAGAAGACCATCATCGACCACAGTTCCTCCGAAATCAGCACAGAGGATTGCGGCATACTCCTGAAAGAAGTGGCAAAGGAACTTGCAAATGAGACTTATCAGTTTTATGTAGGTACCAGTTACCGCCACTGTCTCATCTGGAATCATGGCCAAGTGGTAGACCTGACACAGCCCCATGATGTGCTGGGACAGGTGATCGGCCAGTATTTGCCTCAGGATGAAGCACTTCGCAGGATGATGAAGAGAAGTTACGAGATTCTGGTAAATCATCCCATCAACATCGAGCGCAAAAAACAGGGATTAAATCCCGCTAACTGCTGCTGGTTCTGGGGAGCAGGCACCAAGCCCATGCTTTCCTCCTTTGAGGAGAAGACAGGTAAAAAAGGCATGATGGTATCTGCCGTAGACCTGTTAAAAGGTATTGCAGTTGGCGCAGGAATGGGCGTTGCTCTGGTGGAGGGCGCTAACGGCGGACTTCATACCAACTATGCAGGTAAAGTAGAAGCAGCTGTGAAGTCCGTGACTCAGGACGGTTATGATTTTGCTTATATTCATGTAGAGGCTCCGGATGAAATGGGGCATCAGGGAAGCGTAGAGCGTAAGGTACAGGCGGTGGAATACCTGGATACCCAGGTGATTGGCCCTGTGGTAGAGAAGTTGGAGGCGGCAGGAGAAGATTTCAGATTGCTGGTACTTCCGGATCATCCCACACCCATTCGTGTCAGAACCCACACTTCAGATGAGGTGCCTTATATGTTGTACGACAGTACAGCTCACCGAAATCATACCTGGAATTATACCGAGGCAGATGGACGTGCCAGCGGTAACCGTGTGGCAGTAGGCCATAAGCTGATTGATTATTTTCTTCAGATAAAAGAATAAAGCTAAGAGGAGTTGAAAAGATGTCTAAAAAAGTAGTGAAGTTTGGTGGAAGTTCTCTTGCAAGCGCAGAGCAGTTTGAAAAGGTGGGAGATATTATCCGTTCTGATGCAGAGAGGAGATTTGTAGTCCCTTCTGCTCCCGGAAAAAGGTTTTCAGGCGATACCAAGGTAACAGATATGCTCTATGGTTGCTATGCCCTGGCAGAAGCAGGAGAAGATTTTAAGAAAGAGCTGGATGCGATCAAAGCAAGATACCAAGAGATCATCGATGGACTTAAGCTGGATCTGTCCCTTGATGAAGAATTTGCATTGATTGATAAGAATTTCCGTGAAAAGGCCGGCAGCAATTATGCAGCTTCCAGAGGTGAATATCTGAACGGTATCATCATGGCTGACTACCTGGGCTATGAATTCGTAGACGCTGCTGAAGTGGTATTTTTCTACGATAACGGTGAATTTAACGCTGAGAAGACCAACAAGGTTATGTCCGCAAGACTGGCAAAATGTGAAAATGCAGTCGTTCCCGGTTTCTATGGTGCACTGGATGACGGTACTGTAAAGACTTTCTCCAGAGGCGGTTCCGATATCACCGGTTCCATCGTAGCTAAGGCTGTGAAAGCTGATGTATATGAGAACTGGACTGATGTATCCGGCTTTCTGATTGCAGACCCTCGTATTATCAAGAATCCTGAAAGCATCGAGACCATCACCTACAGAGAGCTTCGCGAGCTGGCTTACATGGGTGCGACCGTGCTTCATGAAGATGCTATCTTCCCGGTTCGCCAGGAGGGTATTCCCATCAATATCCGTAACACCAACGCTCCGCAAGACAAGGGAACCTGGATCGTAGGTAGCACCTGCCAGAAATCTAAATATGTCATTACCGGTATTGCCGGAAAGAAAGGCTTCTGCTCTATCAATATTGAAAAAGACATGATGAACTCCGAAATCGGCTTTGGAAGAAAAGTTCTTCAGGCTTTTGAAGAGAACGGTATTTCCTTTGAGCATGTGCCTTCCGGTATTGACACCCTGACTGTATTTGTACACCAGGACGAGTTCATGCACAAGGAACAGAAGGTAGTAGCCGGTATTCACAGACTGGCTGATCCCGATATGATCGATATTGAGTCTGATCTTGCGCTGATCGCAGTTGTAGGTCGTGGAATGAAGTCTACCAGAGGTACTGCAGGCAGAATCTTCTCTGCACTGGCGCATAACAATATCAATGTCAAGATGATCGACCAGGGATCTTCTGAGCTGAACATCATCATCGGTGTGGCAAATGAGGACTTTGAGACGGCTATTAAGGCAATTTATGATATCTTTGTAGTGACGAAGCTGTAAAGATAGTTTAAAAATCATACAAAAGACACAGCAGAGGTGATTGGTGGGGACGAGTTCATATTATCTAATTTTATGCCTGTGTCCAGTCTGTTGGAAAAGGTCATTGGGGAGAAAAAGCGCGGAAATGAATTTTATCAGATTGAACTGGTATACAGTCAATTAAAGAATGAAATGGTAATTACTTTGCTGCTCACACTGATCCGCAGTACAAATAAAAACAAGGAAACGCATCGGAAACGGTGTGTTTTTTTTGCCCCAAAATAAAAAAAGATGTCCCTTTTTAAAAATCAAAACCGAATTAATAAATATAAGGAATACCAAAAGGAGGTTTGGATGGAATGAAAAGAATGGTATGTGTGCTGCTTGCGGCTTTGATGGTGACATCGGTTGGCTGTGGTGGCGGAAAGGAAGAAATCAAGCCGAATGTTCCGGATGTAGGTGGGACAGTTGGTGATGTGGAGGTTCCTGTGGAAACTCCGGAAGAGACCGTAAAGGAGACGGAAGAAGTTTCCGGTGTCCTGGAGCTGGTGGCAGGACAGGATCTTCAGGGAATGGTTGCCTGCGGAGATGATCACATTGTTGGTCTGCGCAAAGACGGTACCGTGGTGGTTGCAGGAAACTGCAGATACGGGGAAGACAATGTAGGGGACTGGACGGATATTGTTAAGGTTGCAGCGGATGATATCTGTACCTATGGTTTAAAGAGAGATGGAACCATCGTTGTGACTGGATGGCTTTTGTGTGAAGATACTATCGCAGATATGCTGTCATGGACTGGTTTGGTGGACTTCGCTGTGAATGAGAAAACAGCGGTTGGTCTGAAAAAGGACGGTACTGTTGTGTGCAGCAGCCCCATCACAGCAATTAAATGCGGCGATTGGAAAGATGTGGTTCAGGTAGAAACGACGGATACAACAGTGATTGCTCTTAAGAGTGATGGAACGGTATTATATACCGGAAAGAATGAAAATGTTTTTGCAGCGGAAACGGTTAGAAGTTGGACGGATATCGTAGATATCGATATTGATGGCGATAATGGTGTTGTTGGTCTGAAAGCAGACGGAACCGTTGTGTTATCCTCTTATGAGGCGGATGTATCTTCCTGGACCGATGTAGTTTCGGTACAGTTGGGAGATTGGGTATGTGGAGTTCGTTCCGATGGAACCTTATGCACCACTTACCAGGAGGAGATCCCGAATGCTACGGATTTGGTAATGGTTGCGGTTAAGGATGACATCGTTGCAGTTAAGGCAGACGGTACCGTAATTTCCAATAGAGGTACTAATTTTGCAACAGGGCAATGTACTCTTTGGACGAACATCGGACTTCCGGAATAAAGGAGAGGACAATGAAAAAGTTAGTATGCATTTTAATGGCGGCCTTGATGGTAGCATCGGTTGGCTGCGGTGGCGGAAAAGAAGAAATTAAACCGAACACTCCGAATGTTGGCGAGACCGCAGGAAAGGTGGAGATTCCGGAGGAAACGGAGCCTGAGACTACAGCACCTGCGTTGGAACTGACCATTGCTCCGGACGGCATGGATATTGTAGATGTTTCCAGAGATCATGTGGCTGCAGTTTGTAAAGACGGTACGGTGGTAGCTGCTGGAAAAGTTAATGAATACAATGAGTGTGATGTAGCGACTTGGACGGATGTGGTTAAAGTACGTACCGTTTATGGAGCGACATTTGGTCTGAAGAAGGACGGAACTATGCTGGTGAACGGAAAGGCACTGGATGCAAACGATGACAGACATGGTGTTTTAGAATGGACAAATCTGGTGGATTTCGACGTGAAAGATCACAATATTGTGGGGTTGAAGTCCGATGGTACTGTGGTTGGATTTAAGAATGGAAAGACTCCTTCTGTTTATCAGGAATGGAAAGATGTGGTTCGGGTAGCGGCTTCTAAAATGGTTACTTTAGCGGTAACTGCCGATGGCAATGTTCTGTATTACGGAGATAAAGGCGGCAGTTATGATGAAGAAATGATCACTGCTTGGACGGATATTGTGGACATCGATATTTGCGCCGATGGTGTAGTCGGCCTAAAGAAGGATGGTACTGTTTTGACCGCATATAAGAAAGAAATCGATACTTCTTCTTGGCAGAATGTAATTGCAGTTGCTGCTCATGAATATCATGTGATGGCATTGTCTTCCGATGGAACCATCTATTCTGACAATGTAGATTTGGTAGAGGGGTGGAATAATATGGTTGGAGGAGCATCCGAAGATCTGATGCATATCGGAGTACGCACGGACGGCACCGTTATTGCAAAGTCCCTTATGGGTAACAGTGTGACGGCTGCTTGTCATTCCTGGACCAATATTGGAATTCCGGAATAAGTTAGGAGGATTAAGATGAAAAAACTAGCAATGCTTTTGGTGCTGCTTTTAACTATTGCCCTGATGGCAGGCTGCGGCGGTTCTAAGAAGGAAGAAAAAGAAACAGAACCTGCGGGCAACGGCGTGCAGTATATTCTGAACCAGGTTCAGGATCAGCAGGAACAGAATCGTCTGGAAAATGAATCCAAAGAACACGTGGGTGAAGACAAGAATTTCACCATTCAGAGTGTGGAGGATCTGATGGCATTTGCGGATTCTGTTATCGGTGGAAATATGGCAGCCAATGCTACGATGGAAGCTGACGTGGATTTGTCAGGAACCACCTGGACAACCATTGAGGATTACAATGGTGTGTTCGATGGAAATGGTCACTCCATTTCCGGAATGACAGGCGAAGGCATGTTCCATAATCTGGAGGAGCAGGCAGTTATTAAGAATCTGACTTTGGAGAATGTAGACTTAACGGATGGCGGCGCGATCGCAGATTACAGCAATGGTCTTGTTGAGAATTGTCAGGTAACCGGTAAGATGACCGTGACTATTAAAGAAAAGAAGCAGTACGTAGGCGGTCTGGTAGGAAAAATGCATGCAACCGAGGAAACTGGTGGGATCAAGGATTGCACCAGCCGAGTGGACATTCATTGCGAGAATCCGGATATTATGAGCTGCTACGTGGGCGGAATCGTAGGTATCACTGTGAGCAGACCCGTTGAGAATTGTGAGAATTACGGTACCATTACCGGAAACGGTAATTATGTCGGCGGTATCGCAGGCCGCGTGGAGAAGTGGGATGCCACGATCCGTGGCTGCATGAACTATGGAGACATTACCGGCCGTTATGCAGTAGGCGGTGTAGTAGGAAATGCAAACGGTCTGATGATGGATGGCTGCGGCAATGAAGGTGCCATCGAAGGTCTTGTGAATGTAGGCGGCGTAGTAGGTGCCCTTGCAGAAAAGGACAGTATCTGGGGTTATATGTTCAACTGTTTCAATCATGGTACCGTTACCGGACAGGAACCGGTGAAGGACATGGAAATGCAGAATATCGCAGGTGTGCTTGGTTACAATTACGAAGGTCAGATCGTGAACTGCTATAATACCGGAGCGGTTACCAGTCCAGCAGGGGAAAATAAGTGGGACTATATGACCGGTGGTATTGCAGGAATGGATTATGACAACACAGACCAGTACATTTACAACTGCTACAATCTAGGTAAAGTTAGCGGTGGAAGAGTGATGGCATTGGCAACCATCGACAATTCTATGAATTGTTATGCAGTGACTGGTTATGAAAATTATGATATTTATAATGGAATCACAGCGGTAGAGGCGGCTGCATTTACCGATGGAACCGTGCTTTCCGGTCTGCAGAGTTTTGATGGACAGAACCTGGAAGAAGACATCCCGGAAATGATCGAAAAGTACAGCATTACCTTGAGCGGATGGGTACAGGGCGAGAACGGCCCTGCCTTAGACTGGGAATAAGGAGTTTAAGCCGGCGGATTCCGCCGGCTTGTTCCGCTTTTGGTTATTTCCGGAGCGGTTGATCCGGAAATAACCTTCCAGATAGAAGAAGGGGAATTTGCGTTGGAGAAAGATTTCGAGATTCCCGTAACGATTGAATAAAAGGAAAGAAACATGAAAAAGAGAGTATTAAGTATCCTTATGGTGCTGGCACTGCTTTTGATAGCGGTTCCGATGCCATGGGAAGTGTTTGCAGCAGGAAATACCAGTGATTTCTTGTTAGATGTAGAGCAGGTGAAGGAAGTTCCTGCAGAGTAAACCGGAATTTACAATGAGAATGACCTGAAGGCCATTGAAAAGAATCCTTCCGGCAAGTACATTTTGATGAATGACATCACACTGAATGGTGCATTTACCCCTCTTTGCAGCGGCGGTTTTACCGGTGTACTGGAGGGAAATGGATATACTATCTCAGGCCTTAGCATTTCTGCAATGGTGCTTCAGGGAAAGGAATATGCCATTGGTTTGTTTGCTAAACTGGAAGGTGAGATTTGTAACCTGAAGGTGGCAGGACAGATTGATATTCAGATGGGGCCGAAAGACTGGCTTTCCAAAGGATCTTGCTTTGTGGGCGGCTTTGCCGGAGTGGCAGAAAAGGGCGCCATGCTTGAGAACTGTGTGGCTGACGTCGATATCAATGTGGAGCAGGAGATCGTAGGCGTCTTCGAATTTGAAGGTTTTGCCGGATTTATCGGCGCTCACTTAGCAGGCGGCGGATATCCCAGCCGTATCGATTTTTGCCGCAACCTGGGAGATATTAAGGGAAATGCCAACACCGCAGGTATCATTTATGAGTACAGTGCAGGTGGAACCATCCTGAGCATTACCTATTGTGTCAACGAAGGGGAGATCCTGGGAAATTATGATGTAGGCGGCATCATGGGAAGAAATCATGGAGAAGGTTACATCATTGGCTGTGTGAATAAGGGAATGGTATCTGCAGGTTATAACGTAGCAGGTATTACTGCTTACAATTGCCCTTATATGGAACTGAGAGACTGCCTGAATATGGGACTGATCGCTGCAAACGGAAATAGAGGAAGCGCGGTAGGTATTACGGATGTTAATGATTTCCGCAGAGTGGAACGATGCATAAACGTGGGAGAGCTCCGTTCCGGTGGCCAAGGTGCTATTGCCAGTGTGAATACCGGTGGAATCTATGATTGTTATTATCTGACCGGAACTTTATTCGATAATGAAGGCGGCCGTTATCCTGCGACTTGTACAGACACTACAGGTCTTTTAACCGAAGTGCAGATGGCGGATCAGTCCAGTTTTGTGAACTTTGATTTTGAATCCATGTGGACGATGGACAACAACTTAAGACACCCTTATCCGACTGCACTGATGAAGGACGATCAGTTAAAGAACCTGTATAAGTTCCAGTACATCGCAGACCACAATGATGCCGTTGACAGTTCTATGCAGTATTTGGAGATCATGACCGGAAGCGGCCAGGGAAGTATGGCGGGTATGATCAGTGAACTTTACAGCAACGATAAGATTCTGGCAATCGGCAATCAGGTATGGGAAGGCATGAATGAATTTTCCGATCTGTTAAGCTGGGAAGTTGAAATTGGCAATGACTACGACTGGGTATTGGCGGACTTAATGTCTCGCATGGTATCGGTAGATGCCTACGAGTCTATGTTAAATGACGAGATGTTGGCGGCACTTTCCGACGTGATCACAGGACTTAGCAGTGCCGTGGATTTGGCAGATGTTGAAGTAAAGGCAGAGCTGGAAGGTTTGCTTAAGCAGGCTTCTCAGATCAAGGATGTGTACAGCGATGAGTACAATGATCTGTTGAACCAGACAAAGAAGGTTATGGATACCAGAGGAGTGACTTTGGATCATATGTCTGATTTCCTGGGAACCGCAGATAGTATTCTCAGTATCGCGTCTGCAACCATTGATGGATGTAACGATTTGGGTGATGTGATCGAGTACTACATTCTTTGTACTGCTTATGCAGAGACCAATCGTTCTTATGCGCAGGCATTGAGAGATTCCGCAGTAAAGTGCAAGGATTTTGACCATCCCCTTCTGTCTGCGGCATATTCTGAGGCGGTAGAGCGTTTTGCAAAGCATATGGAAGATGCGGCTCAGAACAATTACAATGCCCTGTTTTTGGCTACTTTAAAGGAAAGCGGAGAGATGGGAATCGGCATTGGCGGCGCAGTTAGTGAGGTGTATGTGGATCTTTGCACCAATCTTTATGTAATTGCGGCAAAGGCAGGATTCAAATTGGGTATCACGTTGAGTAACGCGGTAACATCCATGGATGACGTTTCTTTCTATGCCAAGATGTTCCAGATGGCAGGATTTGCGGCAGAAGGTATGCATGATGTTGTCATCGAACGTCAGGTAGCATTTGAACAGAATGCTTCTTATGAGAATGCGGAGGCGCTGAGCTCCGCGGTTGAGATGTATCTGACGATTCAGATTCTGGCGTGTGATTACGCGATCGGTTATCATGAAGCTATCGTATCTGCTGCTTTAAGTGATATGTTTGGCGGCATCGAAGATGAGCTGGCGGCAATCATCATTTTACAGGATGAGAGAAATATGCTGTATCAGTTCAAAGAGCAGGGAACCGATCTGTATATCGGTTTAGATGGAACCATCGGTGGTTTTGTATCTGCATGTCCCGTTACTGTTTTGATTGAGACAAGAGAAGGCGAAGAGATTGCCCGCGTAGAAACCGGAAAGGTATCCTTGGGAGAGGGGATTTTTTCTCATTTTGACATTATGGGAACCGAAGGAGAGAAAAAGACCGGTTTCTTTGACCCGGATCAGCATAATCTGAAGATTTTGGGAACCGGAAAAGGCACCATGGATCTGGTGATCTATTACGGAAAAGATGGAGAATTGACAAATACGTTCCCGTTCCAGGATGTGGCAGTGGAGAAGAATAAAACATTCTCTTGGAACGGAGAATCTCTGATTGCGGAAAAGAGCGGCAGCGGTGCAGGATTGATTATCACAGGTGTGGCAGTTGTTGCTGCAGCAGGCCTGGGATTTGTATTCCTCCAGAGAAAAAAGAAAACCAAATAACCATATAGACAGGCGGGCTATCATCAAAGGAAATATTTAGATGATGGCCCTAATTTTTGGAATCCGTGGAAGGCGTGAAAGGCGGCAAACTCCTGCAGACATTTTTGTGGAGGGAGCATAACCTGATGCTGGCATACCTGTTCGAGAGCAAGAATTATTGACATAATATTCCAGTTGTGTTAAAGTAATGCTAGTTCACGTGAATCAATCTAATATCTGTTTTTCGAAATGGGCACTTGTCGTCCGATTTCCCCAGACAGAGAAACTAAAGAGAACCTTTTTGTATCGTTACAGCAGTAGCACAAAAAGCAATTATTTTTTTGTTGCCATTTTTCGGATAATAGTATACAATAAAAGGAGAAATGAATGAAGACACTACAGGAACTGACATTAACAAGCAAGTTTTTGTTCGATCAGACAATGGACATTCCCAAAGCTCATGAAGCTGCTTTGCAGATTATTCTGCAAGATGATTTGATCAAACTGTTAAACCCTTCTCAAACAGAGAAAGAAATCCGCACCATGCCATGGCTGCGTTCTATCAGGCTGGATGTATATGCCATGGATCAGGACAACACTTTGTACAATACGGAGATGCAGGCTGAGAGGAAAGGTGACCTGATTAAGAGAAGCCGCTACTATCAGGGACTGATCGATTCATCCCTTCTGGAGCCGGGGACTGTTAATTTTAACAAACTGAATAATACGTGCATTATCATGATTACGCCCTTCGATTTGTTTGGCAAAGGAAAATATCAGTATACTTTCCGAAGTTATTGTGAGGAAAATAAGGAGTTGGAGCTTGGTGATGGGGCGGTGCGTATCTTTCTTAATACAAGAGGAACCAACGATAAGGAAGTGAGTAAGGAACTGGTAGATTTCCTGCATTATATTGAGAAGACTGATGATGAATCGGCTGAGGCTGCAAATAGTGAAAGAATACGGTTAATCCATGAATGTGTACGTAAGATTAAATCCAGTGAGGAGATGGGAGTGAAGTATATGCAGTCGTGGGAAGAGAAGGTTTATGAAAGAGAAGAAGGAATAGCCATTGGAAAGGCTATTGGAAAGGCGGAAGATATTCTGGAAGTTTTGCAAGAGTTGGGGGAGGTTCCCGACGAATTGAAAGATCGCATTTTGGCACAGCAGGATATAGTGGTACTTAAGGACTGGTTGAAAGCTGCGATAAAAGTAAGTAGTATAGATGAGTTTCAGAAGATGATATTTGGGTAATGAGAAAAGCATTGTGAGACTCGAGTGACGATAAAATTACTGAATAGAACACAATAAAAAAGATGGCTGCCGTTATAACGATGGTCATCTTTTTTATTGGGAAGTCAAGAATAGTTGAAAAATCAGACAAAAGTAATGAGAAATAAAAGAAATAAAAATATTTAATAAATATTTGAGAAATGCATTGACAAATTTGTACTTTATGGTATAATAAAATCAACAAAACAAAACAAGATCTAAACAAAAAACATTCACTAAGAAAAAGTGAAAATATCAAAGAAAGCGAGGTACGGTTCGCCTAAATACTTAATTTAAAACCAAATCCCGGAATCAAATTATAAGATATCAGAATTCAGAAGATATGAAAAGATGACAGGTGGGTGCTGGAAGTCTTAAAAAGGTGATAAAAGTACTAAGTAAGGCTACCAATTCTCAGATTCCATCCAGAAAAGGAAGAACTACTTAATATGGGTTACCTTTAAAGTATAAGAAGAATTCAAAATATCAAGTAAAGAGGTTCAGGCAATATTCTTCTAGAAGAAAGAAAGTGAGGAACAGACCATTGAATAAGGAAGTCTGAAAGAGCGTATCGAAAGAAATATCAGTCGATACGCTCTTTATCATTGCACAGAATTGAAATCTCTGTTATCATGTATCATATAGTGAAA
>JAGAUD010000024.1 GCA_017620975.1 Lachnospiraceae bacterium
GAAAAAATCAAATCTGCCCAGCCGGAGCTTCGTACGGAGAAAATGAAGCGCTACAAGGAAGAGTATGATATTCCTGATTACGACATTGATATCATAACAGGTTCCAAGCACATGGCAGATCTTTTCGAAGCATGCGTGGCAGTCTGCAAGCAGCCGAAGAAGGTATCTAACTGGCTGATGGTAGAAACCATGAGACTTTTAAAAGAACAGGAGATGGAACCGGGAGAAATCAGATTTTCTCCCGAACATCTTGCTGACCTGATCCTGATGGTCGATAAGAAGGAAATCAACTCTACTGTGGCCAAAGATGTATTTGCTCAGATGTTCGACCATGATGAGGATCCGGTGGCTTACGTGGAAGCACATGGCCTGAAATCACGGAATGATGCAGTCGAGCTTAAGAAAATCGTGGAGAACATCATTGCAGCCAACCCTCAGTCTGTAGAGGATTATCATAACGGCAAACAGAAAGCAATCGGCTTCCTGGTGGGTCAGACCATGAAGGCTACTGCCGGCAAGGCAGATCCGGGGACTGTAAACCAATTGCTGAAACAACTTTTATAATGGAAGAAAATAAGAAAGCAGCTGCAATCACAAACAGCTGCTTTCGCTATGTTTTTTATTCTGCGGCCCCTTCAAACAGATAATCCAGGAAGTTCAAAGCATTTTCCTGATTGGGTCCGTTTACAACGATACCAAAGACTCCATTATCCTGGAAGACGTATGTATTTTTGAATTCCTCAGCAGCATTCTCCAGGTAGATACCAACGGGAATGGGGGTAGCCATCTCCTCGGGCTTGGTAGGATCCGGACAGGTTCCGTTGTATTCCTCCATATTATCGGCTGCTTGTTTTGCTTCCAAAACAGTATAGTCAATGTAGTAAAAATAGGGTTCATAAGCTTCTAACTGTTCAGGTGTCAGAACCGTTCTTAAGTCTGTAAGGTAATCAATATATGCGTAATACTCAAAAATATCTGCGTTTGTTACCAACGTATCAATTTCTCCGGCGGCAACGTACACACCCATTTTCTGAATTGTATTATAGGTATTTTCATCGGTCATGTTCTCCAGGTCGATATACATGGAGGTATCTATCATGATTTCATATTCATTCGGATCGATGCCGATTGCCTGCGTAACAGCCTGCTTATAAGCTTCCCCTTGATCTTCTGCTATAGTGAAACTGTTGAGGAATGCGGCGTATAATGCATTATCTTTGCGGGTAACAGCCTCGTAAATAAAAGAGGCGATGACTGCAATTGCTGCCACTGTACCGATTACATGCCATTTGTAATAACACCAGAAATATTCTAATTTTTGCTTAGGAGTACCATTTTTCAAAGCTTCTCGCTCTTCGCGGAACTCATCCATAACTGCCATGGGATTAAACCTGCCTTTCTTGCTGCATCCTGTTTCTTTCCATAATAATAGGAAAATGTCTCATTGTCAATGAATCCTTCCTAACCAGATTCTAAAAAAAAGATAAAATAAAAGAAAAGACTGTAATCTCACTTGCAAGTTATCTCAGGATGTTATATCATAAGAAGTAGCAAATAACGTTTGATACAAACGGGAAAAGGACAGGAAGAAATCATGAATGATACTTATGTAGAATGCCTTGTAAAACAGAAGCAGGCCGGATGGGCCGGATTTTTAAAAGTATTTTTGATTGTACTCACAGTCATACTTGCAATTGCGATGTTCGTAATACCCTTTGCATTTTTGTTTGCATTGGCAGCAGGCTTTGGAGCATATGCAGTTAATATGTTTACCAACCTGGAATTTGAGTACCTGTATCTCGACAGAGAACTGGTAGTGGACAAGATCATGGCCAAAACCAGAAGAAAGAGAGTTGGTTCTTTCAGCTTGGATAGGATCGAGGTGCTGGCTCCGATTAAGTCCTATCATCTGGATAATTTTAAGAACCGTAAAGTGAAAGCTAAGGACTACAGCATCGGGGAGGAACTTAAGCCTGATAAAAGATATGTCATGTATTTTGAAGGCGGTGAGAAAATCATCTTAAGTCCGTCAGAAGAGATGATAAAAGTTATGAAAAATGTAGCTCCCAGGAAAATATTCAATGATTAATCCGGATGAATGCAAGCGTGATTTACATGTCTAATACGCTAAGTCTGAACTTTAAAAACATAAAATTTTTGTAAAATTTTAGATTGACATTGAGATTTAATTTTGATACACTCAACTGCATATCAAAAAAATCAGGAGGAAAGAAAATGGGACAGATTATTGGTGAAGGTATTACTTTTGACGATGTGCTGCTGGTACCGGCATATTCCCAGGTAGTTCCGAATCAGGTGGACATCACCACATGGCTTACAAAGAAAATTAAACTGAACATTCCTATGGCGAGCGCAGGAATGGACACCGTTACCGAGCATCGCATGGCAATTGCCATGGCCAGACAGGGCGGTATCGGTATTATTCACAAGAACATGTCTATTGAAGTACAGGCTGAAGAAGTAGATAAGGTAAAGCGTTCTGAGAACGGCGTTATCACAGATCCTTTTTCACTGACTCCGGAGCACACTCTGGCTGATGCCGACGCGCTGATGGGTAAATTCCGTATTTCAGGTGTGCCTATCACGGAAGGACGCAAGCTGGTAGGTATCATCACCAATCGTGACCTCAAGTTCGAAACAGATTTCACCAAGAAAATTAAAGAATCCATGACCAGTGAAGGTCTGATTACAGCACCCGAAGGCACTACTCTGGAAGAAGCTAAGATGATTCTTGCCAAAGCAAGAAAAGAGAAGCTTCCCATTGTGGACAAGGATTTCAATTTAAAAGGCCTGATTACCATTAAGGATATCGAGAAGACTGTAAAATATCCTCTGGCAGCCAAGGACGCGCAGGGAAGACTGCTTTGTGGTGCATGCGTAGGTATCAATGCAAATGTACTTGACAGAGTAGCGGCACTGGTTGATGCGAAAGTCGATGTGATCGTACTTGACAGTGCTCACGGTCACTCCCAGAACGTAATTAACTGTGTTAAGATGATCAAAGAAAGTTATCCTGATCTGCAGGTTATTGCAGGTAACGTTGCAACAGGCGATGCTACCAGAGCCCTGATTGAAGCAGGCGTAGACGCAGTTAAAGTAGGTATCGGACCCGGTTCCATCTGTACTACCCGTGTAGTTGCAGGTATCGGTGTTCCTCAGGTTACTGCTATCATGGATTGCTATGCTGTAGCAAAAGAATATGGTGTGCCCATTATCGCTGACGGCGGTATCAAATATTCCGGAGATATTACCAAGGCAATTGCAGCAGGTGCTAACGCTTGTATGATGGGAAGTATGTTCGCAGGATGCGAGGAAAGTCCGGGACAATATGAACTGTTCCAGGGAAGAAAATATAAAGTTTACCGTGGCATGGGCTCTATCGCAGCCATGGAGAACGGCAGTAAGGATCGTTATTTCCAGGAGAATGCCAAGAAACTGGTACCCGAAGGTGTGGAAGGCCGTGTAGCTTACAAGGGCAGCGTAGAAGATACCGTATTCCAGCTGATTGGCGGACTTCGGTCCGGTATGGGTTACTGTGGTGCCAATGATATTGAAACTCTCAAATCAACCGGCAGATTTGTAAAAATCTCTGCTGCATCCCTGAAAGAGAGCCATCCCCATGACATCCACATTACGAAGGAAGCTCCTAACTATAGTGTTGACGACCACTAAAATTCTTGTAGGTTGGCAGCTAAGGGCCGCTTTGGGACTTGAAGTATAATTGGGACTTGTGGAATTCGCAAAAAGATAGTATTATAAAAACAGAAGTTGCACGACTGGCGGAAAGCAGGTGACTGCGGTAGGATTACCTACAGGGAGTGTAGCAATGATATCATTAAGCCGACCGCCTGGGCATCACACGACCCCTTTCGTGCCATGCCCGGGCGGTCGTTTGTGTTAGAATCAGACTATAAGGTCTGATAAGCTTTACTAAATAGAGCTTGCGACAAATTAACTTATTAGCATTAATATTACAAAGGCTGTTCATAATATTGCCGCTAGACCTGCCCCGGGGCGGCTCTGGCGACCATAATATGACCAGCCACCCTAAGGAGGAAACTTATGTTGGATTTGAAACAAGAATTGGCAGGTAATGCTTATCCGGGACGCGGAATTGTGATTGGCCGCTCGGGTAATGGTAAGTATGCGGTAACAGCATATTTTATTATGGGACGGAGTTCTAACAGCCGTAATCGTATTTTCAGTGTAGAAGGAGAAGGGATTCGTACAGAGGCATTTGATCCTTCTAAGCTGGAGGATCCCAGTTTGATCATTTATGCACCGGTACGTGTGCTGGGAAATGATACGATTGTAACTAACGGTGATCAGACAGATACGGTTTATGAAGGATTTGAAAAGGGACTTACTTTTGAGCAGTCTTTGAGAAGCAGAGAGTTCGAGCCGGATGGTCCTAACTATACGCCCAGAATTTCCGGTGTGCTTCATGTAGAAGATGGAAAGTTTGCTTATGCTATGTCTATTTTGAAGAGTAATAATGGGGATCCTTCCTGCTGTAATCGCTATACATTTACCTATGATAAGCCGGTGGCCGGAGAGGGACATTTTATTCATACTTATATGCATGACGGCAATCCTCTGCCCAGCTTTGAAGGTGAGCCTAAGCTGGTAACAATTGATAATGATATTGAAAGCTTCACACAGATGCTGTGGGAGAACCTGAACGAGGAGAATAAGGTATCTCTGTTTGTTCGTTATATTGATATTGCAACCGGAAAATATGAGACTAAGATTATTAATAAAAATTGTTAATTCATCAAGGAGAAAATCAACATGAATGAAATACAGTTAAAATATGGATGCAACCCGAATCAGAAACCTTCCAGGATCTTTATGGAAGACGGGAGTGAACTGCCTGTAACCGTGTTGAACGGTAAGCCCGGATATATCAACTTTCTGGATGCTTTCAACGGCTGGCAGCTGGTAAAGGAATTGAAGGAGGCGACAGGACTTCCGGCTGCTACTTCTTTTAAGCACGTATCTCCTGCAGGTGCTGCAGTCGGTCTTCCTTTGACAGAGACCCTGGCTAAGATTTACTGGGTAGATGATTTGGGAGAATTGTCTCCACTGGCATGTGCTTATGCGAGAGCAAGAGGCGCTGACAGAATGTCTTCTTTCGGTGATTTTATCGCACTATCCGATGTCTGTGATGCAGATACTGCAAGACTGATCAAGCGTGAGGTATCCGATGGTGTCATCGCTCCCGGCTATACTGAGGAAGCACTTGAGATGCTGAAAGCCAAGAAGAAAGGCAACTACAATGTGATTCAGATCGATCCTTCCTATACACCGGCACCTATCGAGAGAAAGCAGGTATATGGCATCACTTTCGAGCAGGGCAGAAATGAGCTGGATATCAACGGTGATCTGTTATCTAATATCGTAACAGAGAATAAGGATATTCCGGAGGAAGCTCTCATTGACATGAAGATTTCCCTGATTACGTTAAAATATACTCAGTCCAACTCAGTGTGCTACGTAAAGGGCGGCCAGGCTATCGGTATCGGTGCCGGACAGCAGTCTCGTATCCACTGTACCAGACTGGCAGGCCAGAAGGCAGACAACTGGTATCTGCGTCAGGCTCCTCAGGTGCTGAACTTACAGTTCCGGGATAAGATCGGTCGTGCTGACAGAGATAATGCAATTGATCTGTACATAGGTGATGAATATATGGATGTACTGGCTGATGGTACCTGGGAAAATATCTTTAAGGTAAAGCCTCCTGTATTTACCGCAGAAGAAAAACGTGCATGGCTTGATGGAAATCAGGATGTAACCCTGGGGTCCGATGCGTTCTTCCCGTTCTTTGATAATATTGAGAGAGCACGCAAGAGCGGTGTAAAGTATATTGCACAGCCGGGCGGTTCCGTAAGGGATGATGCTGTTATCGACTGCTGCAACAAGTACAACATGGTAATGGCCTTTACAGGTATCAGATTGTTCCATCACTAAGATTTCGCGGGAGGAACTCCCCACGATTGACTGTTTGGTTTCTTTGTGATAAGATAAAGGATACTTAGTACAAGCGAAGTTATTTATAGGAAAAGTGAGGAGTTCTTATGAGCGAGATGGAAAAGAACAACAATACCGAAGTGGAACCTGAAGAGAAGGTTTCACGAAATTTTATTGAACAGATTATTGATAAAGACCTGGCAGAGGGGGTATACGATACCGTGCATACCCGTTTCCCTCCAGAGCCCAATGGTTATCTCCATATCGGACATGCCAAGAGCATTCTGTTAAACTATGGACTTGCACAGCAATACGGCGGTAAGTTCAATATGCGTTTTGACGATACCAATCCTACCAAGGAAAAGGTAGAGTTTGTTGAATCTATCAAGGCTGATATTCAGTGGTTAGGAGCAGATTGGGAGGACAGGCTGTTCTTTGCCTCCAACTATTTTGGAGATATGTATGAAGCAGCCGTAAAGCTGATCAAGAAGGGCAAAGCATATGTGTCCGATTTAAGCGCCGAGGAGATCCGTGAGTACAGAGGAAGTCTGACAGAACCCGGTAAGGATGATCCTTCTATTGGCAGAAGTGTGGAAGAGAACCTGAAGCTGTTTGAAGAGATGAAAGACGGAAAGTATGCCGATGGCGAAAAGGTACTGCGTGCCCGCATCGATATGGCTTCTCCCAATATCAACATGAGAGATCCGGTTATCTACCGTGTGGCTCACATGACCCATCATAATACCGGGGATAAATGGTGCATTTATCCTATGTACGATTTTGCACATCCTATTGAGGATGCTATTGAAGGAATCACCCATTCCATCTGTACCCTGGAATTTGAGGATCACAGACCTCTGTATGACTGGGTAGTAAGAGAACTGGAGTATCCTCATCCGCCGAAGCAGATTGAGTTTGCAAAATTATATCTGACAAATGTGGTAACCGGTAAGAGATACATCAAGAAGCTGGTAGAAGAAGGCATTGTAGACGGTTGGGACGATCCGCGTCTGGTATCCATCGCAGCGCTCAGAAGAAGAGGATTTACACCGGAGTCCATCAAGATGTTCGTAGAACTGTGCGGTATCTCCAAGAGTAATTCTTCCGTAGATTATGCAATGCTTGAGTATTGTATCAGAGAGGATTTGAAGGTTAAGAAGCCTCGTATGATGGCAGTGCTGGATCCGGTGAAGTTAATTATTGACAATTATCCGGAAGGACAGACTGAGATGCTGGAGGTACCTAACAACCTGGAAAATCCTGAGCTTGGCAGCCGTCAGGTTCCTTTTGGCAGAGAACTCTATATTGAGAGAGAGGACTTCATGGAAGTTCCTCCGAAGAAATATTTCCGTATGTTCCCGGGCAACGAAGTACGTCTCATGAACGCTTATTTTGTAAAATGCACAGAATGCATCAAGGATGAAGCAGGTAATGTGACAGAGATTCACTGTACCTATGATCCTGCAAGCAAAGGCGGCAACAGCCCGGATGGCCGTAAAGTAAAGGGAACTATTCACTGGGTAGCAGCAGATCAGGCCATTAAGGCAGAAGTCAGACTGTATGAAAATATTATTGATGAAGAGAAGGGGGTATACAATGAGGACGGAAGTCTGAATCTGAATCCCAACTCTCTTACTGTGCTGAAAGAGTGTTATCTGGAGCCCGCTTTTGCAGGAGCAAAGGCATATGACAGCTTCCAGTTTGTACGACAGGGCTTCTTCTGTGTAGATGCAAAGGACTCAGCGCCGGATGCACTGGTATTCAACCGTATTGTATCGCTGAAGAGCTCTTATACACTGCCTAAGTAATCGGACACATGATAAAGAAGAGGTAATATGTACGATCTGACCATTCAGCTTAAGCCAAATAGTGAGAAATGTTTGTATGAGCAGATTTATGAGCATATCAGACAGGAGATAAGGGAGGGGAAGCTTCTTATGGGTGAGAGGCTTCCCTCTACCCGTTCTCTGGCTGAATATCTTCAGGTAGCCAGAAGTACGGTGGACGTAGCCTATGCCCAGCTGCTCAGTGAAGGCTATATCGAATCCAGGCCATACAAAGGATACTATGTGTGCAGGATGGAGGAATTATTTCAACTGAAAACGGGAGCTGATCAGAGTTCCGGAGCATATTTTGCCGATATGGCAATTGCAGTCCCGAAAGAACCTGTCTGTCTATATGACTTTTCTCCTAACGGCATCGATATGAGTGCCTTTCCCTTTGGTGTATGGAAAAAGATTACCAAAAATGTGTTGAGTGACGACAGAAGTGGTCTTTATCTCCTGGGCGAGCCACAGGGGGACTATGATTTGAGGCTGACCATCAGCAGATATCTTCATTCTTCCAGAGGTGTAAACTGCAGCCCTAAACAGATTATCGTAGGTGCAGGAAATGATTATCTGCTGCTTTTATTGGAAAAGATCTTAGGACCGAATGTCCGGATCGCCATGGAGAATCCAACCTACAAAAGGGCTTATCGTATTTTTCGTTCCTGTGGCTATGAAATTGCCACTGTGGCAATGGACGAAAATGGTATGCGGGCGGATTGCCTGGAAAGAGAAAATGTGACTGCAGCATATGTCATGCCCTCGCATCAACATCCCACAGGTGTTGTTATGCCGATTGGCAGAAGGTCTGAATTGCTGCATTGGGCCGGGCAGAAAGAGGACAGGTATCTGATAGAAGATGATTATGACAGTGAATTTCGTTACCGGGGGAAGCCTATTCCTTCCCTGCAGTCTTCGGACAAACATGGCAGGGTAATTTATATCGGAACCTTTTCCAAAGCCATTGCACCGGCTATCCGAGTAAGTTACATGGTACTGCCTCCGCAGCTTTTAGAACGTTATATGCGGAATTGTTGCTTCTATTCCTCAACGGTATCCAGAATCGACCAGAGAATTTTGAATGAATTTATAAGAGAAGGCTGTTTTGAACGGCATCTGAACAAAATGCGTAAACTGTATCGTGCAAAGCATGAAAAAATGTTGGAATGCTTGAGTGCATTTGAAGGAAAGTTTTCCGTGTCCGGAGAAAATGCGGGTCTTCATCTTCTCCTTACTTCCGGAGAAGGAAGAAGAGAAGAGGAGCTTTTAAGACTGGCCGGACAGCAGCAGGTCAGGGTATATGGTCTGTCTGACTGTTCTATCGGAATAGATACAGAGAAAAGCACACCGGAGTCCTCAACTGTACTGCTGGGCTTTGGGGCACTTACAGAGGAGGAAATCGAAGAGGGAATTGAGAGACTGAAAAAAGCATGGCTGTAAGAAACAGCCATGCTGTGAAGCAGCAGGATATGCTATGAGCGCGCTAAAGCATCCGATTGATTATTCTGAGTCCTCTTCACTGAAGAATTCTTCTGTTTTTTCTATTTCTTCGCTTGGGATTTCGTCAGCCGGAACCTCCTGGTCTGCAGCAGTTTCAGCAGCAGGTTCCTTAGCCGGGGCAGATGAATCGTCAGCTGGTGCTTCACCGACCGGTACCTCTTCGGAATGTTCTCTATGAAGAGGAACGTAAGAGCGGGAAGCTGCGTCAGTATCCTCATCCAATTCATCGCTGAAATCATCATAATCCTCGTCTTCGTCATCATGAAGAGGGGCATCCGAATCTTTTTTCTGCAAGTAATAAACGGCAGCAGCTGCAGCAGTGGTAACAGCAGCGGTCAAGAGTAAGATTTTTCCAAATTTTTTTGCCATAAGGTTACTCCTTTCAAGTACTTTGTGTTATATTTATATTAATACTATTTTGAGGAAAAGAAAAGAGAATATGTATAATATTTAAAAAAATTTATTCATTACCAGTTCAGCCATAGCCTGGATAACGGGCGAATCATGCTTGCATGAATGAGCACGTTATCCAGGCTATGAGCGGAGCGCCATTCTATGAGCAAAGATAGCCGCGAAGCGGCGGAGAGCGGCGCAGCCGCGGCTTTGCGAATGGCGCGGCTGAACGTCACTAAGTCAAAATAGCCGCGAAGCGGCGGAGAGCGGCGCAGCCGCGGCTTTGCGAATGGCGCGGCCTGAACGTCTCTAAGTCAAAATTACTACAGGAGGATATCATGAACGGTAAATTTTTTGACCTGAAAAAAGAAAAGCAGGATAGAATGATCAACGCTGCTATTAAAGTATTCGGTATGCAGGGCTACCGTCATGCCAGTACGGATGAGATCGTAAAAGAAGCAGATATCAGCAAAGGGCTTCTCTTTCACTATTTTGGGAGCAAACTGGGTTTGTATACTTTTGTATATGATTACAGCGTGAGATTCATGACACTGGAATTAAAAGCCTGTATCAATCCCCTGACCACTGAACTGTTTGAACTGATGAAACAGATGGAGCAGGGAAAGATGCATGCTATGCGTGCATATCCTTATATGCAGCAGTTTTTGAACCGAGCCATGACGGAGGATGTGAGCGAGGTGCTTCTGGCCGTGGAGGAAAAAAGGAATCTCTGGCTGGACTCCTGTGCGCGCTGGTACAGCCAGATCGATATGTCTGGACTGCCCCAGGGAGTGGATGGCCCCAGATTATACAAAATGATGGAGCTTACCATCAAGGGGCTGATGATCGAGAAGTTTGAAGACCATTCTTTCCAGCCGGAGATGCTGTATAATGAAATCTGCAGTTATCTGAATATGATGAAACGCATTGTCTATCGGTAGGCAACTGTACTGGGATACTCAATTATCCGGTATTTACTTGGACATTTTGTAGGGCTGATCGGCAGGATATCCGCCTTTCAGCTTCTGCATACCTCTCTGAATGGAATCCTTGGAATTTTTCCAGTCGGCGTCCTTATTACGGTAATCGAATTTCTCTACTAACCAGGCCACGTCTTCGGCAATACGCTTCATATTTTCTTCCATCAGGGGAAGTACGATACCGTAAAAGGTCTCTTTATCTTTGTCGGCAAGTTTCACATCAGCGGCTTCACAGAGATCTTTGAAATGAGGAAGACAGAAGCCTTTGCTGTTCTTGACTTTTTCCCTAAACTCCTCGTCTCTTTTGTACATATAGAAGAAAGTATCCAGATAACGGGCATAGGTGTCCTTATACTGGTTGCAGATGTAGCAGGATTCTTCTTTCTGTTCAATCCACATACCGATGGCATTGCCGCTTTGTGCAGTTTTGCGGAATTTATCCTTAAGACTGGATTTGCCGGGATGGAAGGAGGCGAACTGACTCTTCATCTCACCGATCATTTTGATATAGTGGGTCTTCAGAATCCATGCATTACCCAGGGTGTTCCCGTAGTCGAACATTTTCTGAAAATGCATGCGGCAGAAGCCTGCCTTGTCGGTCATTTCGCGAATGTCGGCTTCCATATAAGAGGAGCCGGACCCTAATACAAAATCTAACAGATCCTGTTCAATGTTGCGCTCGATAAAGCAAAAGGGACATTCATCCTGAGCGTTTATGGCATCATTTAAAGGAATGGTATAAAGTTGTTCTTTCATTTGCAGGCTCGCTTTCGTGTCTTTTTATTTTTAAGTTTACTGTATATTTCCGCAAAATACAAGGGGAAATGCTGCCGTTCATCGATAATCAGGCTATGGCTGAGCCGGAACCGGATCAAATGTTACAGAAAAATGCAGATTTGTAATAAATAGTAATGTAAACTTAAGAAAAATTAACTTGTATTACAGCGAAAATCAAGCTACACTAAATATGTGGAACAGAGGTTTCAAAATAAGAATTGAGAGTGTGATTGAACTTGGTTTTCAGTAGTATAGAGTTCTTGCTGTATTTCCTTCCCATATTCATGATTCTCTACGGAATAACCCCCAAAGCATATAAAAATGTGACACTTCTTTTAGAAAGCCTTATTTTTTATGCCCTTGGTGAGCCAAAGTATCTTCTTTTGCTGGTGATTTCCCTGTTTGTGAATTATGTGATCGGACTTAGGCTGGGGGGCAGGAAAAAAGAGAGCAGGACACAGTATCGCAATAGAAGAGGATTATTTATATGGGCCGTGGCAGGAAATGTGGGAGTACTGATTCTGTTCAAGGGAGCTCCTAATGAATTGGGGCTTCCGTTGGGCATTAGTTTTTACACATTTCAGATTTTGTCTTATCTGGCGGATGTGTATCAGGGATCGATTCGGAGAGAGACTTCGTTCCTGAAGCTTTCCACATACATAGCCATGTTTCCGCAGCTGATATCCGGTCCGATTGTAAATTATGAGGAAGTAGCAGCAGACCTGGATGACAGGAAAGTGACAGCCGGAAAGATTCAGGACGGGCTGAAAGTATTTACTATGGGGCTTGCTTCCAAGGTATTGCTGGCAGACCGGATAGGCATTTTGTGGCAGCAGGTGCAGACAACAGGATTTGAGAGTATCTCTACACCACTGGCCTGGATGGGGGCTGTAGCTTATTCTATGAAAATTTATTTTGATTTTTACGGATATTCTCTGATGGCAGTCGGTTTGGGGAGGATGTTAGGGTTTGAACTACCTCAGAATTTTAACGAACCTTATATGGCAAGAGGAGTACGTGATTTTTACCGCAGATGGCATATGACACTTGGAAGATGGTTCAGGAAGTATGTGTATATTCCGCTGGGCGGAAACCGTAAAGGGGATCTTAGGACTGTGTTAAATCTTCTGGTGGTCTGGATTTTGACCGGTATATGGCATGGTGGTACACCTAATTTCCTGGTTTGGGGAATGCTTTTGTGGTGCTTTATTGTGGTGGAGCGGCTCTTGGACCGCTTTCGGGTGTTCAGAAGGATGCAGATTCTTCCCAGGCTGTATCTGTGGGCAGTGATCCCTGTTACCTGGATGTGCTTTGCTATTTCAGATATCAGCAGGCTTCAGATTTATCTGGGAAGAATGTTTGGTCTGAATGAGGGCATCAATGTCAGTGCCGGAGATTGGCAGCGGGCATTTTCCGATTATTTTGGATTATTTCTGATTTGCTTTGTGGCATCTACACCTTTGGTGAAAAAGATTTTTTACAAAATAAAGGAGAATATACTGGGGCAGATTTTATTGGTGATCCTTTTCTGGGTGTGTGTGGTGCAGCTCATTATTGCCGGGGAAAATACCTTTATGTATTTTAGATTTTAACAGTAAAGACCCGGATGGGCAAAATATCCATGGATGAGGTGAGTTGTTTGAAAATTTGGAAGAAATGGTCTTTTTTGATTCTTTTGCTGATGTGCGGCGTAGGCGTTCTAACGATGACGGATTCCTGGGAAGGGGCAATAGAGCCGGCTCATGGGATGAGGATGTGGCTCTTGGCAGCAGGAGCAAATAGAGGTACTTTCCTATCGGGAGATTTGGATACAGAAGAGGCAGAGGAAGCTTTGGCCGATGTTGCAGAGGATAACGAGGAGAGCGGAAAGGTTTTGGATGAAGTTCGAAAAGAAGATTCAGTGGGGGGCACTTCTGAAAACGGTAGAGAGGATAGCGGTGAGGACAGTAAAGTGACCTATCGTGATCCTACGGAAGTAGTTTACACCACCGTGGAAGATGAGTATTTCAGCGATGCAGTGTTTATCGGAGATTCCCGAACAGTGGGGATGTTTGAATATGGCGGATTGGAAAACACAGCCGCTTTCTATGCATCGACCGGTCTTACTGTATTTAAACTGTTTGATTCTGCTATTGTGCCGGTGGCTGACAGCAAAGAGAAGATTACCATTGAACAGGCTTTAAGTGAGCGACAGTTTGGAAAAATCTATCTAATGGTGGGGATCAATGAAATGGGAAGGGGGGATCTGGAAGGATTCCTTACCCGGTATAAAGAAGCCATTGTACATCTGCAGGAATTGCAGCCAGATGCCATTATTTATCTGCAGGGAATCATGAAAGTGACCACAGAACGCTCCAGCCAAGGGGATTATATCAGTAATGAAGGAATCGAGGAGAGAAATGCCGGAATTGCTGCTCTGGCGGACAATGTAAAAGTGTATTATCTGGACGTGAATCCCGTCTTCTGTGATGAGACAGGAGGTATGGAACCGTATTATACAACGGATGGTGTGCATCTGATGGCACAGTATATTCCCTTGTGGAAAGATTTTTTAAAACAGCATGCAGTTGTACTTGACTGATCTTTGTGGGGAAGGTATTATAGAAAAAAGATTTCATAAAAATTTAATACTTTCACAACAGGAGGAAAAATTCATGAGTGAGAAATTAACAAAAGCTAAGGTAGTGCTTGGCGACAAGCCCGTCTATGATGCTAAAGAACTGGGAACACCCAGAGTTTTGCTGCTGGGTTTACAGCATATGTTCGCCATGTTCGGTGCTACGATCCTGGTACCCATGCTGACCGGTCTGGATGTATCCACCACGCTGTTGTTTGCGGGTGTCGGCACTTTACTGTTCCATTTTATCAGTAAAGGTAAGGTTCCTGCTTTCCTTGGATCTTCTTTTGCATTTCTTGGTGGGTATGCCGCTATCGCTCCTATGTTGACGGATGCTGCCGGCAATCAGATGGCTAATAAAGAACTGCTTCCTTATGCCTGCTTTGGTGTAGCTTGTGCCGGACTTCTTTATCTGGTGATGTCATTGCTTATTAAAATCTTTGGAACCGGAAAAGTAATGCGATTCTTCCCACCCATTGTAACGGGACCTATCATTATTTCTATTGGTCTGACTCTTTCAAAGTCTGCTATTGATAACTGCGCTTCCGATTGGCTCATTGCTGTAGTTGCAATTGCTCTGGTAGTTGTCTGCAATATCTGGGGAAAAGGCATGGTGAAGATTGTACCTATTATTATCGGTGTGATCGGTTCCTATGTACTGGCTGCTGTGATGGGAAGAGTAGACTTTACTGCAGTGGCAGAAGCTGATTGGCTTGGTTTTCCTATTCGGTGGAATGAAACTGCATTTTCTGTCATGGTGGGAGGAGATGCTTCTCTGCTGATTACTTCTGTAATTACCATAATGCCCATTGCATTGGCTACCATGGTAGAGCATATTGGTGACATCTCCGCAATTTCTTCTACTGTTGGTATTAATTACTTCAAGGATCCGGGGCTGCATCGTACCCTGTTAGGTGATGGTCTGGCTACCATCCTGGCTTCTTTGTTCGGAGCACCTGCCAATACCACTTATGGTGAGAACACCGGTGTACTTTCTCTTACCAAGGTATTTGACCCTCTGGTAATCAGAATTGCTGCCGTATTTGCTATTCTGTTCTCTTTTTCACCTAAGTTTGCAGCTATCATCGGATGTATGCCGACTGCTACCTGTGGTGGTGTATCTCTGGTGCTTTACGGTATGATCTCTGCAGTGGGTGTACGCAATGTGGTTGAGACTAAGGTAGACTTTTCCAAGAGCCGCAACGTCATCATTGCAGCACTGATTCTGGTACTGTCCATTGGTATCAATTACAGCTCTGTCGGCTCTGTTGGCTTTAGCATCGGCGACATGAATATCAGTTTCTCCGGACTGGCAGTAGGTGCCCTGGTTGGTATCATCCTGAATGCAGTTCTGCCCGGCAAGGATTATGTTTTTGATGAGGACGAACCTTCTGATACAGGAGTGGATTTTGCAGTGAAAGGTCAGAAACACTAACGAGGCAGCGTATACCGAATTAGAAAAAGAAAGATTGATATAATAAAGAGTCTGCATCACCAAGGCTAAGGTGTTGCAGACTTTTGCTATTTGCCTATTGACATGGTAGGTAAATAGTGGTAATATCCTATTAACCTACAAAAAAGGTGGGTAATATATACAAGAAGGTATTAAGATTATGAGCAATAAAAATTATCGATTTGAGACACTCCAGATTCATGTAGGACAGGAGAATCCTGACCCTGCTACAGATGCCCGTGCAGTGCCTATTTACGCAACGACTTCATATGTATTTAAAGATTCAGCCCAGGCTGCAGGACGTTTTGGACTGTCAGAAAACGGTAACATCTATACCCGTCTGATGAACCCCACCTCAGATGTCTTTGAGAAAAGAATTGCAGCTTTAGAGGGTGGTGTTGGAGCGCTGGCTACGGCATCCGGTTCCGCTGCAATTACATATGCAGTACAAAATATTGCCGTAGCAGGTGATCATATTGTTTCTGCGTCCAATCTTTATGGCGGTACATATAATCTGTTTGCAAATACCCTGCATGATCAGGGCTTATCTGTTACTTTTGTAGATGCGTCGGATCCTGCTAATTTCGAGGCCGCTATCCAGCCGAATACAAAGCTTATATATGCAGAGACTCTCGGAAATCCCAATTCGGATATTCTGGATATTGAAGCGGTATCTGAAATTGCCCACAAGAATGGAATTCCTCTGATCGTGGACAGTACTTTTGCTACACCCTATCTGTTAAGACCCATCGAGCACGGTGCAGATATCGTAGTGCATTCTGCTACTAAATTTATTGGCGGTCATGGTACCGTAATGGGCGGTGTAGTTGTCGATTCCGGTAAATTTGACTGGGCACAGAATGATAAGTTCCCGGGACTGTCACAGCCTAATCCTTCCTATCATGGAGTGGTATTTACTGAGGCTTGCGGTAATCTGGCATATATACTGAAACTTCGTACCACACTGATGAGAGATCAGGGAGCAACGATTTCTCCGTTCAACTCTTTCCTGCTGTTACAGGGACTTGAAACATTGTCTCTTCGTCTGGAGCGCCATACTGAGAATGCACTGAAGGTAGTAGAATTTTTGAAGAACCATCCTCAGGTGGAAAAGGTCAACCATCCTTCACTGTCAGAAGGCAGGCAGAAAGAACTGTATGATAAGTATTTCCCCAATGGAGCAGCATCTATCTTTACCTTTGAAATCAAGGGTGATGCACAGACTGCCAGAAAGTTTACAGAGAGTCTGGAACTGTTTTCACTGCTCGCAAATGTGGCAGATGTAAAATCTCTGGTTATTCATCCGGCATCTACCACCCACTCTCAGATGAACGAGGAAGAACTTCTGGCTGCAGGCATTAAGCCTACCACAGTACGTTTGTCCATCGGTACGGAGCATATTGAGGATATAATAGAAGATTTACAGCATGGTTTTGATGCTGTAAAATAAATGAGAGGTAGGGCATGTTAATTTCGTCTAGAGGCAGGTATGCACTGCGAGTGATGATCGATCTTGCAGAGCACAATACTGGTGGATATACACCTCTTAAGGATATCGCTGCACGGCAGAATATCTCTCAGAAATATCTGGAAAATATTATGACCATTCTCTCTAAGGCAGATTACGTAGAAGGAGTTCATGGGAAGGGCGGAGGATATCGCCTGAACCGTGCACCCGAGGAGTATAGAATCGGGGATTTGCTTCGATTGACAGAAGGAACGCTGGCTCCTGTAGCCTGCCTGGAATGTGACAATGAGCCATGCGCGCGCGCTGGAGAGTGCAGAACATTGCCCATTTGGGATGGGCTCAATACCATGATTAATGGCTATCTCGACAGTGTTTCCCTGGGGGATTTATTGCGTGAAGGGGAGCTCTGACAAAAAATTGGCAGTGGAGCAAAGGTATGCAAGCAGGAGAATTTGGTATGAATAATCGATTGGCTGGCAGAATAAATGTAGTGGATATGCATTGTGACACAATTGCCGGGATCTTTGGGGAGAGAATGCGGGGAAGAGAATGTAATCTTCGCAAGAATATCGGGCATATTGATCTTTTAAGCATGTGTGATGGTGGATATCTGTTGCAGAATTTTGCATTGTTTGTGAATATGGGAAAGTGTGAGGATCCGTGGGAGCGTGTGCTGGCCTTGCATGCAGTATATGAAGAAGAGCTGGCTAAGAATCAGGATCTGATTGCACCGGTGTATCGGTTTGAGGATATTGAAAGGAACAGCAGTCAGGGGAAGATGTCAGCCATGCTTACCGTGGAAGAAGGCGGCGTGTGTAAGGGCGAGCTTTCCAAATTACATATTTTGTATGAAAAGGGCGTCAGAATGATGACTCTGACCTGGAATTATCCAAATGAGTTGGGATATCCTAATCTGGATGGAAGAAAAGAAGAAAGCATTATGGGGAATCCGGTGTTGGAACGTGAGTATCTGAATACACCGGATACCGTAAACGGGCTGACGGATTCAGGACGCAGGTTTGTGGAGGAGATGGAAGTGCTTGGTATGATCCCGGATGTGTCACATCTGTCTGATGCAGGTTTCTATGATGTGCTGGCATGCACAAAGAAACCTTTTGTAGCAAGTCATTCCAATGCCAGAGGAATCTGTCCATGCGTTCGGGATATGACAGACGATATGATCCGTAAGCTGGCAGAAAGAGGCGGATGCATGGGGCTGAATTATTGCCCGGATTTTCTGATTCAGAAGCCTGTTGGTGTTCCTAATCCGGGAACTGTAGAGGATATTGTGCGGCAGGCAAAGTATATCGTCAATGTAGGCGGTGAAGAGGTACTCGGTCTGGGCAGTGATTTTGACGGTATCGAGGGACACGAAGAACTTGCGGGAGCACAGAGCATGGAGAAGCTTTACGATGGTCTGCTAAAGGGAGGATTTACTGCCGGGCAGGTGGATAAGATTTTTTCGGGAAACGTACTTCGTGTATATAAAGAATGTTTAAAATAGGATAAAAAGTACCTTCTTTGGAAACTGCAATGGAGGATGCCAGTGAAGAACCTTCTTTTCCCAGTGTCAAAAGGACATTTCTCTTAGGAAAACGCTGGCAGAGATCCGTAACGATATCCATAGGATCTTCTTTGCCGGTGAGTTCATTCCCTTCGATTTCATTGCAAAGCCACCAGTCCACATAAGAAAGGGGCAGCTCCAGCAAGCTTTTGTGAAAAGGCGAGGGATTAAAAGCTATCTGCATACCTTTTGCGTGAGCGATTTCAAAAACAATTTCCAGATTGTTGATTTCGTTCTGCAATAGCAGGATATCTCCGCTCTCGGCATCGGCAAGAGCCTTTTCTACATATTCTAAAGTAAAGCAGTGATTGGCATCCGCAAAAAGCAGGATGCAGTTCTGCCCGTTTGTGTCAACCTGAATGATTGCGTGACCGGATGGCATGGATACTGTCTGAAGGTGGCGGATATCTACTTTGGATGCTTCCAGGATATCTGCAAGCCACTTGTCATTATTTCCGATGAAACCACCGTGAATTACGGTAGCACCGGCTCTTCCCAGGGCAACAGACTGATTCAGCCCTTTTCCGCCGGGAAACGTCTGCATTTCGCTGGAAGCTAATGTCTCTCCGGGACGGACAAAATGTGGCACCTGATATAGAGCAGATGCTATTAAATAAAACATTAAGCTGTACGGAGATTGCTTACAGGTGTGGTTTTTCCAACTCGGCGCAGTTTTCGGCGATGTTTAAGCGGGAGAAAGGGATTTCGCCTTATCAATATAGAAAAGTGCATTAGTGGCAGCAGCCGGCACATTTTTCACAGAAGGGGCTGTTTTTGCAGCCACTTTCTTCTTCACACATTGCATGCTGTGGCAAAATGGCTTTTAGACATGACAGCAGGGAAGGACAGAAGATGAGCGGAAATAAAAGATATCATAGCAGAAGTAATTCTAAGAAAACAGGGGGACGAAACGGTAGCAGGCAGAGGGGCGGGGGACGCCACAGCAGGCAGGGTTACGGACGAGGCATTTGGTCTTTATTGGCGCTCTTATTCCTGATTCCGTTCATGGCTTATGGGGTGGAAAATCCGGACAGTAAAGCCGGTGAAGCCATGCGCTTTATGGAAGCACGGCTGGAAGGGATTTCTTTCCCTGATTTTGATGGTGCATGGGAACAGACTACAGAAGATGCACAGTTTGAAGAGGACTATACACAGCCTTTTGAGGTACATTTTATAGATGTAGGGCAGGGAGATGTTACGCTGATCAAATGCGGGGATCAGGCCATGCTGATTGATGCCGGAGAGGATGATAAGGGTACTGCTATCCAGTATTATCTGATGAAGCAAGGTGTGGAGAACCTGGATTATCTGATACTGACGCATCCGGACTCGGATCACATCGGTTCGGCAGACGTCATCATCACTAAGTTTGACATTGATCATGTGCTGATGCCTGATTATGAGAAGGATAACAGTACCTACAGGCGGATGATGGAGGCACTTGGTTATCGGGGAATGAAGCAGGAAATCATTGCGATGGCAGAAGGCTCAGACGGTGCTGCTGATGATGCATCGTATACAGTCGGCAGCAGCTTTACTCTTGGGGAAGCAGTTTGTACGATCCTTGGGCCGGTTAAGCAGTATGATGATCCCAATAACTCATCTATTGCGCTTCTGGTACAGTACGGAGATACCGGATTCCTTTTTACGGGAGATGCAGAAGAAAAGGCGGAAAGTGATATTCTGGAATATTGCGCTGACAATGGTATCTCTTTGCAGGCAGACGTATATAAAGCCGGACACCACGGAAGCAGTACCTCTTCAAGTGAAGCGCTTCTGTCGGCAGTGAATCCTGTGTGGACGGTGATCAGCTGTGGAAAGGATAATTCTTACGGTCATCCCCACACAGAAACGGTGGAAAGCTTTCAGATGCAGGGGATTCAGATATATCGGACGGATGAACAGGGGAGTGTTGTGGCTTGTTCTGATGGTAAGAATATTACATGGGAAATATCGGGTTAAAAATGCTTTGGAGTGTAGATATTACAGATTGCCCATATAGCAATTCTTTGGAACAGAAGCTGAAACAGGCACGGTGGTTCGGTTCAGATTACGCCATTTGCCGGGAACTTCCGGCTAAACCGGATAAAAACTTTGGGTCAAAACCGCAACGCAACCGTATGCCGCATTGCGGTTCTGCCAAGAGTTTTTGTCCGCTTAAGATATATATTTATAAAGTGTTCACATTACCTCTATCCAATCAAAACCTTCTTACCTTCAAAGGCAAAACCGTATTTTCGTATTCTCTCTGCTGCAATACCATTAGTTTCCAAAGAAGCCGCATACTGCATCTCCTCTATCTGCGTAAGAGCTGCAGTAACCGTGTCCTTAAGAGTCTCCTCATCCTCAGGGTCATGTACCTTGAATTCCAGGATATAAGCATAATCCTGTTCTTTCAGTGGTTCCAGTATCACATCATATCTTCCGAAGCCGCTTTCCCGGTTAGAACTCACCACGTATCTGCCAGCTAATTCCACCAGTAGTCCCAGCACAAAACCATGATAGAAGCGCTCCGGTTCCGATATAGAAGGAAGCTTTCCGGTATCAAAATAACTGAAGGTACTCAGAGCCACCCGGTTCATGTATGTGTTCATAGCCTTGACATTTCCCAGCAGCAGCGCCTTGATAAATTCATTGTACGCGGGAGTGAATTCCGCGAACCAGTCCCTTATCATATCCTCGAACATAAGCCTGACCTCCTTATTGGTCAGTGTCAGTTCATATTCTTCCCGTCCTCTGTCAGGATCCTGCTCATACTTTTCTACCTTCAAATAACCGCTTGCCAGCAAAAGACTCCAAATGGAGCTCTGCCGCTGTCCCAGCTGGCTAAAAACAATCTGCTCATCTATCTGGGTTCGGAATGACTTTCCCTTCAACAGATCCTCCATAATTGTCTTGATCTCAGGACTCCCCTCGCGGATCAGCTTTCCCACCAGACTGTTGGAGCTGGTATTAGCCCAGTAAGTGGTAAATTTTTTCTTGTCAAGATAATTCAGAATAGACCATGGGTTATAAATATCTGCCTTTTTCCCAAAGGTAAAACCATCATACCAGTCCTTTACCTCCTGTTTCTGCATTGATAATCCAAATTCATCCAATGCGAAAAAAACTTCCGCTTCTGTAAATCCCAGAATATCCATATATTTTTCGGACGTGGTCGTCACAACCTCAAGATTATTCAAATCAGAAAAGATAGACTCCTTGCTGACTCTTGTAATCCCTGTCATAATCGCCCGTTCCAACCAAGGATTTGTCTTAAAGGTAGAATTGAAAAGACTTCTCGTAAACGCTACAAGCTCTTCCCAGTATCCATCTACATATGCCTCTTGCATAGGCGTATCGTACTCGTCCAGCAGGACGATCACTTTCTTCCCATAATACCGGCTCAGGAAATCACAGAGCTGGTATAACGCCATGGGAGCATCCTCCTCACTCATGCCAGCTGTCATGCGTCCAAAGTATGCCTTCTCTGCACAGGAAAGCACTTCACCGTCAATCAGAAAAGAATTCTGCTCATACAATTTCATTAAAAGTTGACGAATTCGATAACAGGCCGTCTTATAATCTCTCTCCTTCACGTTGGCAAAGGAAAGACTTATGACCGGATATGTGCCCTGCATCTTACGGTATTTTTCCTCTTGCCAGATGGACAGCGCTACAAACAGATTCCCTTGTCCGGCGTACTTTACAGAGAAAAACCGTTCCACCATGCTCATGGTCAGCGTCTTTCCGAAACGGCGGGGTCTTGTGATCAGAGTCACACTGTCACCGCTCTCCCACCATTCCTTAATAAAAGCTGTCTTATCCACATAAAAATAATCATTCTCTATAATCGTTGTAAAATCCTGTATCCCGATGCCAACTGTTCTTGCCATTCTGCTACCGTCCTTTCCTGTTATTATTATAATGGATTCTCCGGGGTAAAACAACGGGGAAAATGCGTTTTCAGCGCATTTACCTAAAAAAGCTTGACAAATCCACTCCAAAAGAATATAGTATTTACAAGTCATTAATTCAAAGGCAATGATGAAGAGGAGTACGCACAACCCCTTATCAGAGAGAGTATCCATCTTTTTACAAAGATGCTGCGAGGATGCTTAAAGGAAGGATTGCGGAAGGTAGCTTCTGAGCCGGAGAACTGAAAAGGAAGTAAGTTCTCACGTATTATCCCCGTTACCGGATAGGACTTTATTGGAAGTCGCTGAGACAGCTTATAGCTGTGAACAAAGGTGGTACCGCGTTATAAACGCCCTTTGCTGACGAAGAGTCGGCAGAGGGCTTTTTATCATCCGGAAAATCATTCGGAATATCTTAAAGCCTTCTGGGCAGCATCACACAAAGCGGAGGAGCGGAAGAAGGCTGCTTCGCAGCCCCGTTGCAGTCGTTTCAAGGTGCTGATTGGACCGGCGGAACCACCGCCCACTACAGAAAGGAGCCCAAATGAGCAAAGAATTAGCCAAGACCTATGACCCCAGCGGCATAGAAGACAGATTGTATCAGAAATGGCTGGATAAGAAATATTTCCATGCCGAAGTAGACCATTCCAAAACACCGTTCACCATCGTGATCCCGCCCCCAAATATTACCGGGCAGCTTCACATGGGTCACGCACTGGACAACACCATGCAGGATATCCTGATCCGATATAAGCGAATGCAGGGCTACAATGCATTGTGGCAGCCGGGAACCGATCATGCCAGCATTGCAACCGAGGTTAAGATTATCGAGAAGCTGAAGCAGGAAGGCATCGATAAGCATGATCTGGGTCGTGAAAAGTTCTTAGAGAGAGCATGGGACTGGAAGAAAGAGTACGGCGGACGTATCATCAGCCAGTTAAAGAAGCTGGGTTCCTCCTGTGACTGGGACAGAGAGCGTTTCACCATGGATGAAGGCTGCAACAAGGCCGTAACCGAAGTATTCGTTAAAATGCATGAAAAAGGCTACATTTATAAGGGTGCCCGTATGATCAACTGGTGTCCTGTATGTAACACTTCCATCTCCGATGCAGAAGTAGAATACCAGGAGCAGGCAGGTCATTTCTGGCACATCAAGTATCCTCTGATGAATGAGGATGGTACGGTAAGCACCACAGAATTTTTGACCTTTGCTACCACTCGTCCCGAGACCATGCTGGGTGATACTGCCGTAGCAATCCATCCGGAAGATGAGCGTTATGAACACCTGATCGGCAGAAAAGTAATGCTTCCTCTCATGAACAGAGAGATTCCTATCGTAACCGATACCTATGTAGACAAAGAGTTTGGTACCGGTGTTGTTAAGATTACACCTGCACATGACCCTAACGATTTTGAGGTAGGTAAGCGCCACAATCTGCCGGTGATCAACATCATGAATGATGATGCCACCATCAATGAAAACGGCGGCCGGTTCGCAGGCATGGGCCGTTATGAAGCAAGAAAAGCTATCGTAGAAGAGCTGGACGCACTGGGACTGCTTGTTAAGATCGAGGACTACAGCCATAATGTAGGTACCCATGACAGATGTAAGACCACCATCGAGCCTCTTGTAAAAGAGCAGTGGTTCGTTAAGATGGATGAGCTGATCAAGCCTGCAAGAGAAGCAGTTAAGAATGGAGAAATTAAGCTGATCCCTGAGCGTATGGAGAAGAACTACTTCAACTGGACTGACAACATCCGTGACTGGTGTATCAGCCGTCAGCTTTGGTGGGGACACAGAATTCCCGCATACTACTGTGATGAGTGTAAAGAAGTCATCGTAGCAAAGGAAGTGCCTACTGTATGTCCGAAGTGCGGCTGCACCCACTTTACACAGGATCCTGACACTCTGGATACCTGGTTCTCTTCTGCACTGTGGCCGTTTGAGACCTTAGGCTGGCCGGAGCAGACAGAAGATTTGAAGTATTTCTATCCGACTGACGTACTGGTAACCGGTTATGATATTATTTTCTTCTGGGTTATCCGTATGATCTTCTCCGGATATGAGCAGATGGGAGAGAAGCCGTTTAAGACCGTTCTGTTCCATGGTCTTGTAAGAGACAGCCAGGGCCGCAAGATGTCCAAATCTCTGGGTAACGGTATTGATCCTCTGGAAATCATTGACAAATACGGTGCAGATGCCCTGCGTCTGACCTTGATCACCGGTAATGCACCCGGCAACGATATGCGTTTCTATTATGAGAGAGTGGAGAACAGCCGTAACTTTGCCAACAAAGTATGGAATGCATCCCGCTTTATCATGATGAACATGGATACCGCTGCTGCAGCAGGCAGAGAGATTACAGTTCCGGGCGAAGGAGAGCTGCAGCCTGTTGATAAGTGGATCCTTTCCAAGCTGAATACGCTGGTAAAAGAAGTAA